>SXKJ01000069.1 GCA_005778115.1 Planctomyces sp.
CGGCTGCCGCGGGCTGGGCGAGCACAAGACCGGGCTGTGGTTCGACGCTCCGCAGCAGATGGCGTTGTACGAAGCGTGCGACGCGGTCGGCCTGCCGATCCTGTTTCATCTCGACGACATTCGCAACCCGGACACGCCGGGTCTGCCGCGGTTGGAGAACGTGCTCAAGGCGTTTCCGAAGCTGCCGCTGATCGGCCACGCGGCCGGCTTCTGGGCGTCGATCTCCGGCGACGCGACGTTCGAGGATTTCGGTCGCTATCCCGAAGTCCCCAAGAAAATCGCCCCCGGCGGAGCACTCGGCCGGCTGCTAAAAAAGTATCCGAACCTGTACGGCGACCTCTCCGAGCCGGGCGGCGAAAAAGCGATCGCTCGCGACCCGGACTTCGGCCGCGAGTTCCTGATCCGCAACGCCGACCAACTGCTGTTCGGCACCGACGTCCTGATGCCCGAACAAAAAATTCCGCAGTTCGACCTGCTCGATTCGCTGAAGCTCCCCGAAGAGGTGCAGTACAAAATCTTCCGCGGCAACGCGATCAAGCTGCTGAAGCTGGAAGGGAAGTAACCGCAGGAGCGAATTCAATGACACCGATTCCACATCAACGCGATCCCGCTCGAGTCTTAGCCGACTTGAACCGCTCCGTCGAAACGCGCGATGAAAGTGAAATCGACGACGCCTTGGATGCGGCATTCGACGTCGGACTTCGCCCCGAGTTTGCCCCGCCGCTCATTCAACTCCTTGACTTACCAGTTCATCGCAGACATGAAGACATCGTTGTGGGGCTGCAACAATTGAAAGACCCAAGGGCCGTCGACTCACTCTACCGTGCGGTCTTCATTAAGCATGAATACTTGAATTACGACAACTTTTTCGGTTTGGCTCGCAAATGTACTTGGGCACTTGCAGATATCGGGACAACAGAAGCTCGTTCACAACTGAGTCAGTTGGCGTCATCGGAGAATCCGCTGATTGCTCGCTACGCACAGAAACGTCTTGATAATTGGGAAGAGGAACAAGAGCGAAAACGCGATCACGAAACTAACCAATCGTCAGGTGCGTGAACTGGGCCGAACGTGCCGCACCAAAAAATGAACAGCCGAAAACGATTCGTGTTGTTGAGTCCGTGAATTAAGATGTTATTCCTACTCCGAAGGAGTTGCGGCACGTAGCCCAGGGTTGCCGCGCATCGCGGCTACCCTGGGTGAGAGATCACAATTGGACCTCTACCCCGAAGGGGTTGCGGCCTTCGACAACGCAGAGGACGCAACCCCGTTGGGGTAGAACATCCTTGGCCAATCCGATTCCCAGGGTAGCCGCGAAGCGCGGCAACCCTGGGCTATGAGACAGAACTCCTTCGGAGTAACGGCGGGCACATGCGGAGTCCCGGAGGGCACGGAATGACAAAACTCTCTTCCACGATAATCACCGTCACGATCATCGCCGCCATTGTGGCCGTCACCTCGCTGACGTCGGCCGACGAACCGCATTGGTCCTTCCGACAAATCACTCACCCAACTCCGCCGCGAGTTCGGCAAGCCGATTGGCTGCGAAACGGCGGCGACTCGTTCGTGCTCGCGCGGTTGGAGAACGAGAACATCGCGCCGTCGCCGGAAGCCGACCGAGGCACGTTGATTCGGCGAGTCACGCTCGACCTGATCGGACTGCCGCCGACGCCGGAGGAGGTCGTGGAGTTCATCCTCGACGAGCAACCGGACGCTTACGAGCGGTTGGTGGATCGGCTGCTCGCGTCGCCGCATTACGGGGAGCGGTGGGCTCGGCCGTGGCTCGATCTGTGTCATTACGGCGACAGCGACGGACATTTGACCGATCAGTTACGCCCGGTCGCCTGGCGCTATCGCGCTTGGCTCACGCGAATGCTCAACGACAATCTGCCGTTTGATGAATTCACGGTGCGGCAGTTGGCGGGGGATTTAATGAGCACTGGCGAGCCGGAGGGCGTTAGCCCCCGGACTGTCGCGAACACTCCAACTCGTCCGGGGGCTGACGCTGCCCGGCTCGCCAACGAACGCGATTCGTTCGACCGCATCCTCGGCACGGGTTTCCTCCGCCAAACGCTCAGCAATCGTGAAGGCGGTGCGGACCTTGAAGAGTTCCGTGTTGCGCAGATCGTGGACCGCACGTCGATGGTCGGCACGATTTGGCTCGGCCTGACCGTGGGCTGCGCGAGGTGTCACGACCACAAGTACGACCCGCTGACTCAGGCCGAGTTCTTCCGGCTGTACGCTTTCTTCGATGACGCCGACGAGGTCAACATCGACGCGCCGCTGTCGGACGAAGTCGCCGGCTATCAACGCTCGCGGCCAGAGTACGAACGGCGACGACGCGAGATCGTCGAGCCGTATCGAATGGGTCTGACCGAACTGCAAAAGCAGTGGGAGGCGAAGGCTCTGCATGCGGCGGCGCATCCTGGTGAAGACCATATTTGGGATCGGCAGTGGGAAGTGCTCGGCCTGATCTGGGGAGGGCACTTGGGCGAAGGCCAACTCGAAGGCTGCGAGATCGTGCGGTTGCCGTGGGACAAACGAACGCAGCGTCAGCAAGACGACTGGCTCGATTATTTCTTGGCCCACGGTTCAATCGTCGATGCGAAGAAGTTTGCCGAACTGAAGCTGCCTGAACTGCAACAAAAGCTCGTCGCGTTGAAGAAAGAGTTTGCCGGTGCTCACGCGACGCGAGCGCCGGTGATGCAAGCGGCGTTTGCTTCGCGTCAGACCTACATTCACGAACGCGGCGACTTCCGCAGCCGAGGCGCAAATGTCACGCCGGGGATACCCGCGTGTGTTCAACGTAGCACGAATGAAAACGTAAAGCAGGCGAGCGGGGCGGCGTCAGCCCCCCGGTTGGTTACGAGTGACACGAATCACCGGGGGGCTGACGCCGCCCCGCTCGCCAGAGACGCATCCCCACCGCCGCGACTCGAGTTCGCTCGCTGGTTGGTCTCACAGGACAACCCGTTGACCTCACGAGTCACCGTCAACCGGATGTGGCAAGAGTTCTTCGGTCGCGGACTCGTCGCGACGTCCGACGACATCGGTACGCGAGGCGATCCGCCGTCGCATCCGGAGTTGCTCGACTGGCTGGCGGCGGAGTTCGTAGGTCAGCCTTTCCAGGCTGACCTGGTGCGCAACGACGCGTTGGGAAGCGATCGTGTCGGCCTGGAAAGGCCGACCTACGGGTGGGACACCAAACGCCTGCACCGGCTGATCGTGACCTCGGCGACCTATCGTCAGTCATCGCGGCCGCGAGACGTACTCGCGACGCGAGATCCAAACAACGCGCTGCTCTCGCGCCAGAACAGCTTGCGAGTCCCCGCCGAGACGGTGCGGGACGCGGCACTTGCCGTCAGCGGGTTGCTCAGCCGCAAGCTCGGCGGACCGAGCGTCATCCCGCCGCAGCACGAGCGGGTCACGATGGAAGCCTTCGGCAGCAACTCGTGGAAGACCAGCGAGGGAGCGGACCGGTATCGACGCGGCCTTTACACGTTCATCCTGCGAACTTCGCCATTCGCGCAGTCGATCACGTTCGACGCTCCGCCGCCGGTCGATGTCTGCACTCGGCGCGACCGATCGAACACGCCGCTGCAAGCGCTGACTTTGCTCAATGACCCGGTCTTCGGCGAGATGGCCGCCGCGTTCGCCGAACGAGTCCGCCGCGAAGGGGGAGCGAGCGAGCAAGACCGCCTGCGGTTCGCCTGGAAGGTCTGCTTCGGTCGATCCGGCACAGAAGCCGAACTCGCACGATTGCAACGATTCGTCGACGCTCAACGAGACACGAATCAAGACGAGTCAGCCGCATGGGCAAACTTAGCCAGCGTGCTGCTCAACCTGCATGAGTTCATCACACGGGATTGAAGACAAGGTGGAACGCTAATCTGCGCTAATCGACGCTAATGAGGCAAACAAGAATCATGATTAGTGAAGATCAGCGGAGATTAGTGTTCCAGTTCCTTGTTCGGAGTAATTGAGATGACCGACTTCGACTCCTTTCGTCAGCTTCAGCTTCAGCGTCGCGCGTTCCTGACTAATTCAGCATGTGGACTGGGTTCAGCGGCGCTGGCGCAGTTGCTGAGCGGCGAATCATCTTTCGCGGTGTCTTCGAGCCCGGCCGGCAATTCACTCGTTCCGAAACCGCCGATGTTTCAGCCTCGCGCCAAGAACGTCATCTTCCTGTTCATGGCCGGAGCTCCGAGTCAATTTGACCTCTTCTCACCAAAGCCGGTGATGCAAAAGCTGCATGGGCAGCCGGTGCCGGCGTCGTTTCTCGAAGGGCTGAACGATTCGCTGATCAAGGGGAGCGCGCGAGTCTGGGCCTCGCCGAGGACGTTCACCAAGCATGGCGAGTGCGGCATGGACTTCTCCGATTACTTGCCGCATCTGGCGACGTGTGCCGATGACCTGTGCATGATTCGCACGATGAAGACCGACGTGCCGAATCACGATCCGGCGCAGCTTCAGATGCAGTGCGGAGTGCCTCGGTTTGGGATGCCGAGCATGGGGTCGTGGATCACATACGGACTCGGCTGCGAGTCGCGCAACTTGCCGAGCTTCACGGTGCTGCTGTCGAACAACGGGCCGGGGGACATTGCTGGGACCGCGCTGTGGGACAGTGCGTTCCTGCCGGCGACGCATCGAGGTGTGACGTTTCGCAGTCAGGGGGATCCAATTTTGCATCTCGCGAATCCCAAAGGAGTCACTCGGCAGCAGCAACGGCAACGGTTAGATGCGATCAACGATCTCAATCGGCTGCGTCAGCAACAGCAGCCCGACCCGGAGATCGCGACGCGGATCGAAAGCTACGAACTCGCGTTTCGGATGCAGGCGGCCGCGCCAGAGTTGCTCGACTTCAAGCAGGAGTCACCGCACACGCTGGCCGAGTACGGCATCGGCGATGAGAAGACGGACACGTTCGCGCGGAATTGTTTGCTGGCTCGGCGGATGGTCGAGCGGGGCGTCCGCTTCGTGCAGTTGTATCACTACACCTGGGACGATCACGCGGACCTCAACAACAAGCTCAAGCAGAACACCGACAAGACCGACCGCCCCTCCGCCGCATTGATTCACGACCTCAAGCGACGCGGGTTGCTGGACGACACGCTGGTGATCTGGGGGGGCGAGTTCGGCCGCACGCCGATGAACGAAGTCCGCCGAGGCATCAACCCCGGCAAAGAAGGCCGCGACCATCACCCGTTCGCCTTCACGATGCTGCTCGCCGGCGGCGGAGTTCGCGGCGGCCAATTCATCGGCGAGACCGACGACCTCGGCTATCACCCGATCTCCGATCCCATCCACATCCACGACCTGCAAGCCACGATCCTGCA
>SXKJ01000070.1 GCA_005778115.1 Planctomyces sp.
ACGGTCCCGTCGTACTCCTGATAAAGTGCGCCATAACCGAGGTACGGCAGCATCACCACTCGCCAACTGTGCCACGGCTTTCCATCAGGGCCGTAAACAATTGCGGGAGGCAAGCCCTTTGTCGTGTCCTGGTAGTTGTGAAACGCCAGCGCCATGTGTCTGAGATTCTTCAAGTGTTGGCTGCGTGCTTCTGCGTGGCGAACCGTTTCCTGAACCGTGGCGTATGTCGGCTGAATGAGCGTGTGGCCCGGCGGATACAGGCTTGTCAGCGGCGACGGTTCTTTGCCGTCGATCGTGAAGAGAGCGCGAAACTGCTTGAGATCCAAGCCTTTTTGAAGATGCACATAACGAACTGAGCCGTTGGCAAACATGACGGCTCCTTCGGCGAACGCATTCTCCTTCGTCTGAAAAGTGTCATCAAAGATCAGGTCATCGGGCTTGGTCCACGGGACGGCGCGGCCTTCGGCGACGATGCCTGCGAGTGCCGTCTCGCTGGTCGCGTCGGTGATTTGTGTCATCGAGCCATGCGGACTCTTCTCGGCGAGTCGCCCCAGCGCATACTTCCGCTCTTCCATTTCCGGAGTGACGAACTCGATGGTGACGCTACTCTCGGCCGCCGCTTTGAATTGGATATTCTCACCGCGAGCAGCCGTAATGGCCGCTCGCAACGCCGGCTCCGGAATCAAGCGAGTTATCAAACGAGTCGTTCCATCGCTGCTCATGGCGACGAAATCGCCATCGAATTGCCCACCGAGCTTCGGCAGCGGTTGCTTGGCGTCGTAGGCCAATTCCTCTGGCTTCGTCCACGGAACGGTCTCGCCTGCCTCGGCGATTAGAAAAGTATTGCTGGTTCCGTCGGGAGTTTTGACGAACGGTCGGCAAAAGACGGGGAAGTACGAGCGGTCACCCGCCGGGACTTTCTCGGCCGTAGGCGAGTTCAACGGGAACATCGCGTCTTCACCAGCAAAGCCTCGATAGTAAGTGTGTCCCTCTTTTGTCTCGCCCCGGACAGCCTTGAACACGGCGGGCATCTTTGGGATGAGCTTGCGGTTGTGCTCGCTGTCCCACGGCTGATCGAGCCGGAATTGCTTCCAAAGTTCCTCTTCACCCAAAGCGGGAAGGATCGCGACTCGCCAACTCAAGATGAGCTTGCCGTCTTGATCGCTGTATCCGGCGGGGTAAGCCTTTTTCACGAAATCATTGGGGAGGTTTTTGGCCAGCGCGAGCGCGATCGACTTCAACTTGTCCCGGCTCTGCTGAATCGCCTCCTGCCGCTGCTTCGCTGCGTCGGCTGGCTGTGCCAGAACCGCCGAATCGAAAAAGAAGTCGGCAATTGCGCAACACCACAAACAAATCGTGACGGACTTCAGAAGCTTTTGCATCGAACGATCCTCAATGGGGAAGGAAACGCTTCAGGAGACTCGGCGATCTCGACTCGGCCAGTGTTTCTCATGTTTGTGCGAAGTATTCGCACAAGGCGGTGTAGTTCGAGACATTTCGATTAACGGCCGCACTGCCGGTGCGGGTTTCGATGATGAACTGCGTCATGCTGCTGCGACTCGCACGATTTCCTTTGTAGTAGATCCTGAGCACATCGGTCCGCGGGCAAGTGAACCAGCTCTGACCTCGGAACTGCCAACTTCTACGGGGTCTGTGACAACGCCGGAAATGGACCAATCCGGCGTCGTGGTCCACGATGACCGCCGTGTGTCCGAATTGGCAGACGAGTGCATCGGCGGAGAACTTCGGAGCCTTGGGTTCGGTGCAAACGTCCGGTGTTCCACTCACCGCGTGACACATCGCAAGCCCTCCGATGAATAGGGCACCGACACCCATCGCTCCCCCGCACAAAACCAAGATCGGAATGAACAACATATCGAGCCAATCGTGACTGACTTGAAACTCTCTCACGAGCATGACGAGCGGCATGAGCACCGAGCCACTCAGGAAAACAAACAGCAAGCCGATGGCGAATGCCGTGATCCGACTCTTGAGGGAGAGTGAGTTTGGCGGATCGACAAAGTGCGGCGGCCACGCCATAGATGACTTGGGCAACTCCTGTCGTGAGTCACTCTTCGCCACGTCCATTTCTTGAGCCGCTTGGTCGAGTGATCGCTTTGGCGTTCGAGGTCGGCGCAGGAGCAGAGCCAACAACTGGAGTGCATCCTCGATGAGCGGGCGGCGATGCTCGGGCTCGACGCTGACCATGTCACGGTAGAGCAGCAGCTTGTTGCCACAGCACTCGACGATCAATTCTCTCTGCTGCTCGAAGAACTCCAGCACACCTTTGTGGAACAGCTTGCGGATTGCTTCCTCGTCATCTCCACGCAGGAAATAGTGGCGGGAGAAATCGGGATGACTCTCGAAGTTGATGTCGGTCGATCCGGTGAACACCTCGAAGAGGTCGCGGTTGATCCAACTCTCTACGCCCGGACGAATCGCAAACTCCGGCAGCCTGGCCCCCGCTCGCCGCAACCACACCACGGTTTCTTGCTTGGTGTATTTGGTTTTCCCCACGGCGATTTCCTGTTGGTAATCGAAGACCGCGAGGTTGGTCCCCTCTTCCTTCCGACATTGCAGATCGGTCAGCAACGGAGCCCGCCCCAGAGTCGTCAGGTGAAACTGATCCAGCCCCAAACCCAACCTGCGTGAGGTTCGCCGCACGAGGTCGTATCGCTGCTCATTGAGACGGTTGGCCTCCATGCCGGTGCAAACCAGCGCAGGAATTGCGGCCGCAAGACCGAACGTGATGACACCAACCACCAGACTGAGGAGAATGTCTCTCGAATCCAGATACACGAATCCGAAAGCGAAACAACCCAACACGGCGGACACGACCGCAATGAGGATCGGAACAGCCATCTGCGACCTCGACCGCTGCGGCGGAGCGTCAGGATAGGAGGCCAGCTCCCGCGCTAACTCGGCGAGGTCAC
>SXKJ01000071.1 GCA_005778115.1 Planctomyces sp.
GACCGCGACGTTTTTGTTGCAAGCGAAGCTGTTCGGCAATCGTCGACTGCTGGTTGGTTCGGCGGCAGCATGGATCGCGGTGTGCGTGAGCGATCGCGTCTTCCTGAGTTCGGTGTGTGGCTTGGCGATCACGGCAGAGACGCATCAATTGCTGATGACCGCCGGAGCGGCGTTGTTGCTGATTGCCGGGAGTTGGTTGGATTTCGTAGTCCGGACGCCTACGTCCGGACGATCGGACGTAGGCGTCCGATCGATGACCGCTTGGCCGATCTTCGGCATCGCGAGCGTGCTCTTGACGCTGGGTGTCGCCGGTTACTGGCTCGCCAACGAGTTGGTGTCGTCCACGCGGTCATTCGGAACGTTCATTGGACTCGCACTGGCCGGGCTGTTGATGGCCCAAGCCTGGAAGTGGCCGAGTCGCGGCTTGGGTGAAGCGGCTTGGAGCTTCGTGCTGGCCGGTATCGTCAAAGTCACGGTGGTGATCGGCTGGTCGCAAAACTTGGACTTGGACTTGGACGTGGTGCTGCTGCTGTGGACGCTCGCACCGCTCGCCCTTTGGATCTTCGGCCGTCTTGTGAGCGGCACGGCGCTAGCCGCCGGTCGTTCGCTCCAACCGGCGGCTAGCGCCGGGCCGCTCACGAACGGGGGCAATGCCGGCACAAATCTCAATCGACGATTGAGCGATGCTCTTGGCCGGCCCGCTCTGCGAGTCAGTGCGGTGGCATTGTTGCTGATGACGCTGCTCACCCACGGCCTGTTTCTGATAACACGCCATTTCGACCATTCGCTGGGACACCACCTGCCGAACTGGTTGCCGGGATTGCTTCTGCTGGCCTGGCCATTCGATGCGGCTCGACGGTTCCAACTGCGCGGATTGTCGGTGCTCGGTTGTTTGAGCGTGCTCTCGTTTGTCGCGATCGCTTTGCTGGGACCGGCGACGATCCAATTCATTCCGGTTGCGTGGGGCGTTTTGTCTGCCGTCGGAATGTTGACGACCTCCTGGCTGCGGCGCGACGGAGTCGATGACGATTCGTCAGACATGATTCGCGTACCGATCCATGCGGTGACGTTCGGAGTGTTGCTGCTGCTGGCCGTGCTGACGCTGTTGTCGTTTGGAATGACGCTGCGACTGGCCGGGATGATCGCGGTGACAGCGCTGGCGTTGGCTTCACTGCGGCAGGAGCATCGCGATCGGCTATGGTTGGTGGCCGCCATCGGACACTGGCAGGTGACGGCCTTGGTTGCGAAGTGTTTGGCTCCCGAGTTGATCAGCCTCAACGATGTCCTGAGTGCGGAGATGTCGGTCGCAGTGCTGCCGATCGCGCTGACACTGGCGGCCGGGCTGAGCGTCATTCGCTTGCGACTCCATGAAGTAGGACGGGCACTCTTGCCCGTCTTCGAGGAATCGACGACGGGCAAGAGTGCCCATCCTACGGGAGCAGTTCTCCCGCCATTCGAGTTGCTGGGCATTCATTGTTTCACGGGATACGCGGCACTCGCGTCGTCTTTGATCGCGGGACTGCTGCTTCCGTCGGCCGCTTTGACGATCGGGCAGGTCACTGCGGCTATCGCGACATTCACGCTCTTGGCCATCACCGAGTTCGTGCTGGCCGTTCGACAACAGCGAACTGATCGAGTCTGGATGGCACAAGGATTGATCGGTGCGGCGTTCGTGTGGCTGCTGTTGGCAGGCGTGATCGAAATCGGCCACGGCTGGGCGATGTTTGGCTGCCTCGGCGCGGCCGTCGCTTGGACCATTGCTTCGCGAGTGTGTGCTCGCTTCCCACAAACACGATTCGCGGCAGAGGCGTTGGACGTTCCAGCCAATCTGCTGCCCGTGGCGGCGGCGGTCATCGGAGTCACCCGGCATGTGACGCATGGCGATCCGGAAGTCATTGGGATGCAAAGCCTGGGACTGTTGTTGTCTGCGGCGTACTACTTCTGGCGAGGACTGGAGACCGCTGACGAAGCGGAGCATCAAACGATTCGCCGCGACCGCTTCGTTGTGTCGGCCATCATTCTTAACGTCGCATCGGCCCTGCTGTGGCGCGAGCTGCATTGGACTGATCCGCAGTTCTTCATGATCCCCGTCGGACTGACGATCCTGGGATTGGTTGAGTTGCTCAAGCGTGAAATCCCCGAACGCTATCACGACTCGCTGCGTTACGCAGGAGCGTTGACGATCCTCGTGTCGCCGACGTTTCACATCGTCAGCGGCAGTTGGTTGCACCTGATTTCGTTGATGGTCTGCTCGGTCGTGATCGCGTTGCTGGCGATCGGTCTGCGACTGCGAGTACTCGTCTATTCGGGGACGGCGTTTCTGATCGCCGACCTGTTCGCAATGGTGATTCGCGGCAGCATCGACCACCCGAATCTGTTGTGGCTGGCCGGTCTCGGCATCGGCGCGGCGGTCATCACGCTGGGAGCGATCTGCGAAAACCATCGCGAGAGCTTGCTGACTCGCCTGCGTGTGATGGCGGCGGAACTGCAAACGTGGAAGTGACGGTAACCACCTATTCGAGCCAGTTCTCAACCTTCAATCCCGGCACTTGTTCAAAGTCCTTCAGATTTCGACTCAGGAGAATCGCATCATGAGCCAATGTGATCGCCGCAATCTTCAGATCCAACGTGCCGATCCGAATGCGCGCCCGCCGCAGCTGCTGATATTGGTCGGCAGCAGATTGGTCAAAGTCGAGTACTCGGATCTTCAAATACAGACGCAGTTGTTTCGACTAACGGGCATAAGCATCAATCTGCTGCGGAATCGACGAGACGCGAGCGATGTAAGCCAACCATCCACGGCACTGTTCTTCATAGGTGACGATCGACGTCACCCGCGGCTGTCCGGATTTCTTCAGCCGGTCTCGCAGCCGTTCCGCCGCCTCGCCACGCCACTCCAATGCGCTGATGTGATCAGTGTCGAGGACGAGCATTCGACGACTTTCGTTTGGCGTTGGCCTTAGGACGCAGCGACTCACGGTACTTGCGGCCAAGCTTCATGGCTTCGAGGAAGATCGGATCGCCAGCAAACGCACCCCAGACAACATCTTCCAAGGGAGTGTCCGGCTCGGCAGACAAAGGCTGCTTCGTTTTGGTTTTTGCTTTCGCCACGGCGGCCATGCGGTCCTCCTCACGATTCTTGGGGGGGGTGAAGTTCGCCGATGTTAGCTCGTCTATGACAAATTCGACTAGCCGATTTGATCTGTTCGATTGGGTGTCTCAATGAGTTTCAGTTCTTGGTTTCAACACTTTGAAAGGTCCACTGTCATGCAATGGCTCAACCAGTTCACGTTCGTCATGAAGTCCAGCATCACCGCGTTGCGGGAGAAGATTGAAGACCCGGAGCGGATGTTGCATCAGCTCATCATCGACATGGAGGAGGAACAGGAATCTGTTCACCGCAGCGTGGCCGAAGCGATCGCCGATGAGATTCAGCTCGGCAAGCAAGTGGACCGCGAGCGCGAGGCGGCGAAGGAGTGGTTCGAGCGTGCCACCAAAGCCCTCAAGCGCGGCGATGAGACGACCTCAAAGGCGGCGCTCGAGCAAAAGATGCTGGGCGAGAGGCGGGCGGAAGACCTGCACGCTCAGCACGAGAAGCAGAAGGCGCAGACACGCAAGCTGCAAGACTCGGTGCGGGATCTCGAAGACAAGATCCGACAGGCACGGCAGAAGCGGACGCTGTTGCTGGCTCGGCTGGCGCGAGCCGACTCGTCGCGCCGCATCAACGCGGCGCTTGATCGAGCAGGCAGTTCCTCCGCGTTCGCTCAGTTCAATCGCTTGGAGCAGCGTGTCGATCGGGCCGAGGCTCTCGAAACCGCCTACAACCGGATGGATGGTCACGACCCTGACGTCGATGAACTCGAACGCCAGTTCGAGGAAGCCGAACGCCGCGAAAACGTCGCCGATGAGTTTGAAGAATTGAAACGACAACTGGCGGGGAATCCGTGAGATGTTTGTGGGATTGCGAACCGACGTGTGCAATCTCTGCAGACGTCTCCTCATGATGAAGGGACGATGGCATGACATTCGATTCCGAGATGGGAGCATCAGCGACGAAAGCCGACCGTGACTCGATAGGCTTGTTAGCAATTGGGTTCTGTTGGTTTGCATCGCAGTGTTCGTGGTTTCCCTGTTCCTACCGTCGGTCGAAATCTTTGGTCCGATGGTCGGCTACTACTGTTTGATGTTCGGCTTCTACTGGTGGCCTTCGAACCTCACGTTGCTGTTCAGCCCGTCCCTTTGTCGAATGCACAAACTCTGGATACCACTCACGGCGCTCGTCGTCGTGTCGCTGACGCTGATCGTCAACGTGGCGATTGGTATCAATGAATCACACGGCATTTTTGTCAGATTTTGGATGTGGACCATCGCGTATGCGCTGGTGGCTGTTGGATTGGCGGTTCGCGTCACGAGCATGATGTGCCGTGTGGTTCCGCCCGTTCACGGTCTTTCTCTCAGCACCGGAAGCTCAGCCTCGCTTGAGAGCGGTGCCAGAGATGACTCGGTGAAAGAGGAGTGAGTCATGGACCGCACGATCTTCGGAAAACGATCTTTCTGGAAGCTGACTCTCTCTCTGACCGTCATCATGGAATTGATCACCATCTCGATGCGGCTGGCATTCGGCCAATCTGCGGCTGAGTACATCACGGAGACAAACCCGCCGTTGCTTTTGCAGTTGCACCACATGTTTTGGTCGGTGCCATTCGTGATCGCCGGCGTCTTCGTGAGCGAGCGGATGAGGTCGTCGGTTCTGTGGTCGATCGCTCTGGGGTTGATCGCCAGCGATTTGTCGCACCATTTTCTGGTCTTACCACTGTGGGTCGGAAATACGGGCCGGCACTGGCGGTAACTTGATCGCGGAGGTTTGAGATTTGAGATTCAAAGTCGTGAGGTCGCAGATGTCCTTGTCGTCACTGCCATCACTGAGTCGAACGTTGTTGGGCTGCCTGCGGGCCTGGTGGCGAGTGGACCGTATCCGCGCATCTCCGCGCGACGGCCAATTGCTGCGACTGCATCCGCCTTGCGTGATCGCAATCGGCGATCAGAGGTTCGAGATTGCCAATCGAGTGGTCGGCCAAGACGCCGATGGACCGTTCGTGGTCTACGACTGCCGTGATTCCGGCGGCTCGGCAAAGTTGCTGGTGCGGCTCGTCACAAAGTCTTCGCGAACACTGATTCGCTGGATCGGTCCCGACGGCGAACGGTCACTCGACGAAGAGGCCATCTCCGTGTTTGAACCAACGTAGCCATCATCGCTCCGCGTGATGAGCCGATGCGTCAAATGACTTCGATCGCGCGTTCGGCTCGCCACGCGGAGCGATGACGGCTACATAAAACGATTACACTCCGCTTATGTTTAGCGATCTGCAACTCTTTGGGCTCGGCGCGGCGACCGTGGTGGACACTGTCTTGCTGGTCGCCTTGATCGAGCGGCCGAATCGGCGGCATGTGACGGTCTGGATGCTGGCTCTGACCGCGGCCGCCTGGTTGTGGCATGCGGGGAGCTTCGTTCACACGCTGCTGCTGGAGTCGACACATCCCTGGCCGTTGCGAGTCAACTCGATCGCGATGACGGCGATGGCGATCGGACTGCTGCTTATGCCCAGCTCGATGCTGCACGGAGCGATTCGCTTGTGGCACACGGGAGTCGAAGCCAAGCCGCGCGGCGATGCTCGGTATGGTCTGTGTTATCTGCCGGTGTTGGCGTGGGGGCCGATGGCTCGGATTCTGTTGACGCATCCGAGCGGCGAGTTTCTGACGTTGGTTGCACCATTCACGACGCTGTATGTCGCGTGGCTGTGCGCGACGAACCTCGTCGCAGCGGCCACGTTCTGGGGCTTGCGTCGCCGAGTCGTGTTGCCTCAAGCGACCTCTTTCTTTCAGGGCATGGCCGCCATGCTGTGCGGTCTGAGCGTGCTGGCGGTGTTCGTGATCTATGTGGCGATTCCGACATGGCCGGAACAGGCCGAAGCCTGGAAGTTGATCGTGGGCCTCTCACCGCTGTTGCCGGCGTTGCTCTTCGCGTATCACGTCGTGTGGTTCCGATTCGTGCCGCTGGTCCTGGAACGGACGCTGGTTTACGGAGCGGTCTTGGTGGCCGTCTCACTGTTTCATCATTTGGTTCTGGCCGACTTCACCAATCGCCTGTCCGAACAACTGCGAGTGGACTTCGCGATCGTCGAAGCGATCCTCGCCGCCGTGCTGGTCCTGGCGTACCAACCGCTTCGACAGCGCGTGGCCGAGTCGTTGCGATATCTGCTCGGCACACAAGTCGCCGGTGTCCGCGAACAGACTCGGCAACTGGCCACGCGAATGTCGGAGGGAACTGAGCAGCCGGTCGAACAATGGCTCTCAACGACCACGGACGCGGTGCGGAGTTTGTTCGGTGTCGAACATGCCAGTAGTTGGCTGTTCGGTGAGGACGACCGCGTGATGCACTGCTCCTGTAGATCGGGCACTCCTGACTGGCTGGAGTCTGGCGAACCAACTCAAGATGACGGGCAGGAGTGCCCATCCTACGAACAAGCGGTCGCTTTGCGGCGTCTGCTGACAGAGACCGGGGGACGGCTAATGACTCGCCGCGATACCGCGAATCACGCTGCGCTGGAACTGCTCAGCGCGACCAATAGCTCGACCGTGATTGCGATTGATCATCGCGACCTGCGCGGATTGCTGGTGCTCGGCCGCAAGCCATTCAATCAGGAATTGGACGACGAAGAGCTAAGTTCGCTCGTACTGCTAACCGAGCAACTCGCGGTCACACTGCGCAACGCACGCTTACAGCAAGACCGACTCGCCGCCGAACGCCGCGCGTTACGCGAAGAAAAACTCTCGACGCTGGGCTTGCTCGCCAGTTCGATCGCGCACGAGATCAAGAACCCGCTGTCATCGATCCGCACGATCTCGACCGTGATGGCCGAGGATCTCGGCCCCGACAGTCCTCATGCCGAAGACCTGCGGCTGATTGTCAGCGAGATCGACCGGCTCGCGGCGACGACGCGGCAGTTGCTGGAGTTTGCTCGCCCAGCGCCGATCGCCAGCGACTTGTGTGTGCCGCGAGAACTGCTCGAACAGTCGCTTCGCATTCTGCGGCTGCTCGCGCAACAAAAGGGAGTCCGCTTGGAAACCGACTTCGATGACGGCGCGGCGGCGATCCACGCCGATCCCGCCAGCTTGGGGGAGGTCTTCTTCAACTTGCTGTCGAATTCGATCGACGCAGCCGCGCGGGAGGGCGAGGCTCCCGCCGAGCCGGGATCATTGACCAGCCCGTTATCTCTATCACGGCTCGGCGAGAGCCTCGCCCTCCCAACGACGGGACTCGTGACCGTGTCGAGCCGTCATTCCGCGAACGCCGTCACCATCCTGATCCGCGACAGCGGCCCCGGTCTGCCGCCCGAAGTGCAAGAGCATTTGTTCGAGCCCTTCGTTACTACGAAACTCGACGGCACCGGCTTGGGGCTGTACATCGTCGGCCGCCGCATCCGCGAACTCGGTGCCGAGATTCGTTGTGAATCGACCCCAGGTTGCGGAACGACTTTTGAAATTCGTCTCGGCCGAAAGCCGATTGCCGTTATCCCAACCTCGACGGTGCAGAAGGTGAGATAACAGCTTTCGGCTGTCGGCTCACGGCATTCGGCCGGAGAACAACGGAGATTCAAACTCATGCTGCTGCGAGTCCTCATCGCTGACGACGAACAAGCGGCCCGTCATGGGATGCTGCGTGCGCTCAAGGCGACGGGTTGTGAACTGCTCGAAGCGGTGGATGGCGATGCGGTGTTGCAGGCTCTGCGCGAGCACGCACCGGACCTCGTGTTCCTCGATCTAAACATGCCCGGCCGCGATGGTCTGTCGGTGCTCCGCGAGCTCGCCGCGATGCGGTCCACCGCCGAGATCATCGTGGTCACCGCCAACGATCAGGTCAGCATCGCGGTCGAGTGCATGAGACTCGGAGCGGCCGATTACCTCACGAAGCCCTACGAGGTCGAACAGCTTCGCGCGATCGTACGGCGTGCTTCAGAACGACTCATGCTACGCGACCGAGTCGCCGCTTTGCAGAACCAAATCGACCAGCAGCAAGCGTTCGGCGCGCTGGTCGGGATCAGTCGCCCGATGCGTGAGTTGTTCAGCCAGATGACTCGCGCCGCGAAGGCTCCGCTGCCGGTGCTGATTCGCGGCGAGACTGGCACCGGTAAAGAATTGATCGCTCGCGAACTGCACCGCTTGAGCGATCGCGCGGCCGGCCCGTTTGTCGCCGTCAACACGGCCGCGATCGCTGAATCGCTGACGGAGAGCGAACTCTTCGGCCACGTCAAAGGGGCTTTCACCGGAGCCGATGCCGACCGCTCCGGCTGCTTCCGCCAAGCGGACGGTGGCACGCTGTTTCTCGACGAGATCGGC
>SXKJ01000072.1 GCA_005778115.1 Planctomyces sp.
GCGGAGAGGGGGGGATTCGAACCCCCGGTAGGATTAAAACCCTACACCGATTTAGCAAACCGGCGCATTCGGCCACTCTGCCACCTCTCCGATCCGCGTGCGGACGGGCGGAACTATACTGGCCTCAAAACGGAAAGCAACTTGGACGAAATCGCTTCCGGGAGTGCCTCCGATGAAGGTCGGGGCGACTCACGATTCGGTCGGTGATTTGCTCAGCCGGGACGGGTGCCTTGGGCCGAATTCCACATACGGGCGGCCCAAGCAGCGCTTGATCAAAATCAGTTCGCCGGCATCGTTCCCTTCGATCGCGTGGCCGATGAATTGCAGAACGTAGCCGACTACAAACGCGATCAGAGCCCACGAGGCTGGGTATTGCTGGTGCCAGACCAGAAAGTGGATCGGAAAGACGAACGTCACCGGCAAACCGACCAGATGAAAGAGCTGATTGCCCGGATGCAAATGGCGTTCGCGGTAGTTTTTCCAGAAACGTCGCATGTGTCGGATCACCTTCGAACGGAAATCATTGATTCGCGGTGTGATCGTAGTGCCGTGACGCTCGGCTTGGAATTCGTCGGCGAGTCGCGCGACAATGCCCCGCGATTTCAAATCTTCAATCGACCGAGACGTGAGGCGCGGCGATACCGTGGGCAACTGGCTGCAACGCTGGTGGGAGAGTTATCTCGGCTTGCCAGCCGCGGAGGCGGGGCAAGTGTTGCGCTGGCATTGGACGACGCAGCCCCCTTGGCCTTCGCAGTGGCCGATGGCTGTCGGATGGTGGTTGCTGATCGCCTTGGTGCTGGTGGTCGCAGAAGTGTATCGCCGCGATGCCAAATTGCTGCGAGTTTGGCAGCGTGTGTTGCTGATAGGACTGCGATGCTGTGCGTTGTCGTTGCTGTTGTTGCTGCTGGCTCAGGTGGGCGTTTCCGTTGAGCGAACGGGATTGCCGTTGGTCGTCGTGCTGATTGATGACTCGGCCAGCATGGGGTTGCGGGATGCGTACTCGGCGGAGACTGACCGCAAGTTCGTGGCGGATTTACTTGGATCAGAGTCGGCGGGTGGATCGTCCGATGCGGAGCGATTTGATGTGGCGCGGCGCATTCTGTCGCGTGAAGAAGGACGGTGGTTGCGAGAGTTGCGACGGCGGCATCGACTGCGTGTCGAACGATTCTCGGCAGAAGCCGTGTCGATCGGCGACGACTTGGTCGATGACGAGTCCGTAAAACGATTGCTCGCCGAGCTGGATCGATTGCAGCCGACAGGGGAGATCACTCGGCTGGCGGAGGCGGTGCGGCAGGTGTTGAATCAAACTCGTGGAACGCCGCCGGCCGCAATCGTGCTGTTGACCGACGGCATCGCCAGCAGCGGTGATGCGGACCGACTGACGGCGGTAGCGGCATTGGCACGCGAGCGGTTGGTACCACTGTTTGTGATCGGCATCGGCAGCGATCAGCCAACGCGTGACGTGCAACTCGCCGAATTGCTCGTGGATGACGTGGCGTTCGTGAATGATCCGCTGGTCTTTTCGGCGAAGGTGAAGTCGTTCGGGTTTGTGGGAAAGTCGGCAACACTCGAACTGCGTGAGCGCGGTCAGGAACGAATTCTCGCGCGGCGGTCAATCACCTTACCGGCCGACGGGCAGATCGCGACGGTGGAGTTGCTCTTCACGCCGACACAACCCGGAGACCACGAGTTTGAACTGGTTGTCGCGCCTCCACAGGGGGATGTGGATCGCGACAACAATCGGTTGTCGCAACCGGTCCGAGTTCGCGAGGGGAAACTCAAAGTACTGCTCGCGGACGGCGTGCCTCGTTGGGAATTTCGCGAGTTGAAGAACACGCTCGAACGGGAAGCAACCGTTGAATTGCACACGCTGCTTCAAGAGGCCGACTTGGAATTCGCCTTGCAGGACGAAACCGCGAAACCTCTGAAGGGTCGCTTTCCGCTGACGCAAGAGGCATTGGCGGAGTACGACGTCGTGTTGTTGGGAGATGTGAATCCCGGAGCGTTCTCTCCCGGTGTGCTCGAACAAGTCCGCGAGTTCGTGCGCGACGGCGGCGGTCTGTTGCTGATGGCCGGGCCGCAGCACATGCCGCTGGCATTTCGTGAAACTCCGCTGGAAACGCTGCTGCCGATTGAACTCGATGCGGCGCGCGTGCCGCCGCCCGACGCCGACCTTCGCGAGTCCTTTCAGCCGCGCTGGACCGAAGCCGGTCGGTTGAGCACACCTCTGTTTCGGCATCTGTTTGGCGCTCGTAATGACCGCATTGATGCGGTCGGTCAGCCGCCAGATCGGCCGTCTCGAACACGACCCGATGAATCGGGTCAGTATGAGCTGCCCGGCCTGTTCTGGCTCTGCGAGTCACCGCGACTGAAGGCTGGTGCGACGGTGTTGCTCGAACATCCGCAGCGGCGTGGCGAGAAGCAGCCACTGCCGGTGATCGCATTGCAGCGATTCGGAGCAGGCAAGGTGTTGTTTCATGCCACCGACGAATTGTGGCGATGGCGGTTTCGGAACAACGAAAAGGTCTACTCGCGATATTGGATTCAGGCGTTGCGGTTTCTCAGTCGAACGCAAAGCTTGACCGGAGCACGTGGCGTCGAGTTCTCCGCAGACCGGCAAACGTATCAGCGCGGTGAAGGGATCAAACTGCGGCTGCAAGTGCTCGACGAACGGCAGCTCCCGCCGAGCGGTTCGGCGAGCGTGATGCTGGAACGTGCCGACGCACCGAGACGCAGCATTCAACTGTCTCGGGCGACAAACTCCAAAAATGTCTTCACGGGTGAATTGCGGGGTCTGCGCGATGGCCGATATCACGCCTGGCTTTCGGAGCCGTCGTTTCCCGGTTCACCACCGTCCGTTGATTTCGTAATCGAAGCTCCGCAACGTGAGTTGCTGCGACGACGGATAGATCGGGCAGATCTCGATGCGGCGACTCGCACCACGTTGGGGCGATATTACACAGTGGCCGAGGCGGATCGGCTTCCGTCGGAAATCCCTGCCGGCCAACCGGTGCCGCTGTCCGCGGCGACGATCATCCCGTTGTGGACTCGTTGGGAATTGCTGCTGTTGTTTGCGGGGCTGCTCACGGCGGAATGGCTATGCCGTCGTCGCTGGCGACTGGTATAAGACTTTGAATCTTTGGCGAGCGGGGCGGCATCAGCCCCCCGGTTGGCCGCGAACGATCACAAATCACCGGGGGGCTGACGCCGCCCCGCTCGCCAAGACATAACATGGTTTCGAGTTTGCGCACGATGCCTACGCTTCTTGACCAACTGCGAGATCTTCGCCGGCGTGTCCGTCGACTGCTGTGGCTGAATGGCCTCAGTTCTGCGGTCGCGGGATTGCTGTGCGGGGCGTTGTTGATTGGTCTGACTGATTGGCTGTGGCATTTCGACAGTCGCGGCGTGCGAGCCGGGTTGCTGGTGTTGTTGGCCGTCGCCGTGAGTTGGGTGACCTGGCGCAGATTGGTCACGCCGCTGCGAACGCCTCTGTCGAATGTCGAGTTGTCGGGACACCTGGAGCATTGCTTCCCCGGCCTGCGCGGTCGGTTGGCGACGGCGGTTGAGTTTTTGGAACGAGACACGAGCCCGACGGTCGGCTCGCCGGAATTGCAGCGGCGATTGATCGAGCAGACGACCTCCGACGTGCGGTCGCTGAACTTCGCGGAGGTGCTCGACCAGCGTGAAGCGAAACGCTCGGTGGTGATTCTGGCGGTGTTGTGCGGCGTCGTGCTGTTTTTGATGGCTGCGAATTCGGCAGCAGCGGCCACGGCGATCAGGCGGTTACTGCTGAGCGATCAGCGCTGGCCGAAGTCGGTCGAGTTGCAGTTGGTCCAAGGGGATCTTTCGCCGATCCGCTATTCCGAGACCGAGCCTCTGCGGAGTTTGCAGGGGCAACCGCTGGATTTGTTTGTCATCAACAAAGGTGGCTCGCTGCCGCAGCCGGTGTTGGTCGAGTTCCGTCAGCGAGGGCATCTGCCGCAGTCCGAACCGCTGCGGACGGCGACGCTACGCGATGCCGCCGATGTGGCTCGTGAGGCGGCGGCGATTCGATTGCCGATCGACGAGGGCTTGATCGAGTTCCGCGCCGTTGCTGGGGACGATCACGAGATGCCGTGGCACAAACTGTGGATCACACCGCCGCCGAAGCTGGAGTCGTTTCGAGTGCAGGTGATCCCTCCGACCTACACGGGGGAAGCCAGCACGACGCTGCCGGAGGGAACGACACAGGTCCGCGCGCTGCTTGGTTCGCGCCTGAAACTGACGGCCCGCGCGATGCGGCCGATTCGTGCCGCGAGTTGGGATGCGGGGTCGGTGACTTTGTCGGCTTCAGGTCGTGATCTGACATTTGATGTCACGGTTCAACGGATTGGCTCAACAACACACCGTTTATCGGTGACCGATCGGAATCATTTCGAGAACTCAGCGGCGTTACGGCTGGAAGTGATCGGCGTGGCTGATCCGCCGCCGTCCGTGTTGTTGGAAGATCCAGCGACGGATCAACTCGTGACGGCGAACGCGACGGTTCGAGTTCAAGCGGTGGTGAAAGATGATCGCAAGCTGCGTGAGATTGGATTGGAGTCTCTCGTAGTTCGGGCGCCTACGTCCGAACAAAGCCCGGACGTAGGCGTCCGAGCGACAAACGGCGATCAGACGACCGACGGTGAGGACTGGCAGGACGAAAACCTGCCCCATGAAGAAGGGCAGCGCGAAGCTGTTGTTCGGCGCGATTTGTTGTTGAGCGAACTGAATCCGGTTGTTGGTGACCGGATCGCGCTGCGTGTCATGGCATCGGATCACTGCGATATCGGCGAACCGCGCGTCGGTCGCAGTGCGACACGGACGCTGACCGTCGTCACGCCTGAAGCCAAGCTGTTGGAGATCGCGCAGCGGCTGGATCTGTTGCTGCGCGATTTGGAATCGCTGGCGACTCGACAATCGCAGGCGAAGGATCAGACGGAGGAATTGCGCGTTCAAGCGGAGAAGACCGGCGAACTCCGTCCGCAGGATCGGGACTCGCTCAAGCGTGTGGAATTGGATCAGCGACACATAGGCTCGCGGCTGGTCACTTCGCGACCGACGGGACGGGGTGATGACGTGACGACCCATGCGCGGGAATTGCTCACGCAGCTTGAGAGCAATCAGTTGAAGGACTCGGCCACGCGCGAACGTCTGACGCGGATTGCGACGTCACTTGAGGGACTCAGCCGTGAAACGCTGCCGTCGTTGGAGAGCACGTTGGGCAAGGTGTTGAAAGAGATGCTTGGTGGGCCGCCTTTGCCTGAAACGCCCCGTTCGTTTGCGGAGATCGTTGTTCGCCAGAGTGAAGTGCTGACGACGCTAACTGACCTGGTTCGCGATTTGACGCAGTGGCGCGACCGCCGCGAACTGGCTCGCGAAGTTGCGGACCTGGCACAGACACAGGAGTCGTTGAACCGCGACACGAACGAACTCGCGCCGCAGACGTTGGGGAAGTCGGCGGCACAGTTGCCCAGCCAACTTCAAGCGGACGTCGCGAAGGTCGCGGATCGTCAATCACGGCAGGCCGAACGAATCGAACAGCTTCGGCAACGATTGGGACAATCGTCTCGCTCTCAACGGGAGGGCGAGACTCCTGCCGAGCCGAATCGCAATTCGCGAGAAGACAACGGCCCGGCGGGAGCCTCGCCCTCCCAAGACTCGGCCGCACGTGAAGTCGTCGCGGAACTCGATCAACTTGGATTGATCGCGAAGGCTCGCGAAGCCGCCCAGGACGTCGCGGCCAATAATCTCGGACAGGCGACACGTACACAGCAGCAGTTGGCGGAGGACTTGAAGTCGCTCGCCAACAAATTGGCGCAGACGCCTGCCACGAGTTCTGACGGTGACATCCGCGAGCTCAAGGAGATTGCGGAACAACTTGATGCACTAACTCAGCAGCAACGTCGATTGCTCGACGAGACTAAGGCCGCGGCCGCGAAAGCGGGATCGCTCACGTCGGAGCAACTCGCAGAACAAGCGAACGCTTTGCGCGAGCGGCAGGTTGAAGCCAAGAAGTCCGCGGACGAATTGACCTCGCGGTTGAAAGAGTCACGGGCCGCGGACGCGCTGGACGCTTTACGTCGAGCGAGTCGGCACATGCAGCAGGCGGAGTCGCAGCTTGGCCAAAAACAACTCGCTCGCGGGGTGGACGAGCAGCAAACTGCGATTGAGGATCTGGAGCAATCCGGTCGAGAACTGGCGGCCGCTCGGCGAGCGGCGCAGCAGAAGGAACTCGCGGAGAAGGCTCATGAATTGACCGAAGCGGTTCGCGAATTGATCGCTCGGCAGAAGACCGTTGTCGAGGAAACCGAACGACTCGCGGTGGAACAGCAGAAGGCGGGAAAGTGGACTCGGCCGCTGTCGAAGGCTGCTCTCAGTCTGAGTGAGGAAGAAGGAGAACTTTCAGAAGTCACACGCGGGCTGTCGGAATCACTGAAAGACATCGCGGCGGTGCGGCTGACGCTTGAACAAGCGACGAATGATCTCGTTGCTGCCGCGTCACGCCTGCGCGACAAACGATTGGATGACGAAACTCGCCGGCGAGAACAGTCGGCGCTACGCTCGCTGCAATCGCTTGCCGAGGCTCTGACTCCACCGAAGCCCGATCCATCAGCCAATAAGGACGACACGCAACAGGCCGCGCAGCAAGACCAAAACGATGCTCCTCAAGAGCCAGTCCCACCCGTTGCGCAGCTGCAGTTATTGCGTCAGCTTCAAGCCGATATCGGCAACCGCACTCGCGACGCCGAGACTCATCAACCGACTGATCCCGCGAAAGAGGATGAGGTCAAACAGTCGGAAGCGGAGGTTCGTCAGATCGCTCGCGATCAACAGTCGCTGCGCGACGCGACTTCCGACTTGTTGAACAACGTCCCGACTGATCCGGAGTCAGCAGACAACGAGAACCAACCGCGTGAGACGTCTCTCTCGTCGATGCGAACATCGTTGGAGGGTCTGGAGGTGCGAGACATCGGCAAGGCCACTCAGGCGGCTCAACAGTCGGCGGTCAATTCGCTCGATGCACTGCTGAAGTTCTGGCAACAACGGGCTGCGCGGCAGCAATCGCTCGCACGCAGCGGACAGAAGGCTGCGATGTCCGACAAGCCGCCTGGCGAGAATTCTTCCACGACAACCGACGGCAGCGGCGGGAAGCCGACAGGCCGCGACTCGAAGCAGGCAAGTAACTCGTCCGACCGCGAACGCACGGGAACTGATGTTGAAGGTGAGTTGCACCGACAACGGTTGCTGCGCGAATCGGTTTGGGGACATCTGCCTCCCGCGCTGCGCGAGAAGATGCTCAATCTGCCGCACGATAAGACGCTGCCGAAGTACTCCGAACACATCCGGCGGTATTACGAGGCCTTGGCGGAGCAGTGAGATGCGGATGCGGCAGAAGAATGGGGCCAGGGGAATGAAGAACGCTGGCGATGGATGTTGAGCTTTTACCGATCGGTGGCGAGTCGTTGGGATTCGTGGGCGATCAGTGGTTGTAGGTCGGCGTCGCTCTCGGCATCGGGACGGGAGTAGGCCCAGGCGACGAATTCGCCGGAATCGGTTTGGACGCGCACGGCGATGCGGCGGTACTCGTGGCCGATCAAGCTGCCGGGCGTGAGTTCTTCGAGGCTGTCGCATTCGCGCAGGGTCGCGGCGTAGGTTGCGGGCGTAAGGAAGAACAGCTCGCCGTCCACTTCGGAACTCTGTTCGCGAGCAATCATCAGTGGCTCGACACGAGCAAAGCCGAGCAACCGCGCGGCAAGGACTCGGTCGTATGCTCCCGCGAGGTAATGATGGTTGCATTCGCCACGACGCAGTGTGCCGAAGACGAACAAGGGAAGGGTCGGCATTTCGGCACTCATCCGTGTCACAGAACAACTGAGCCGCGCGGCGCTAGCCCCGGTTACAAGATACGAACCGGGGCAAGCGCCGCGCGGCTAATGATCGGAACGCAGATCGATCGGTCAGCCCGATTCTTTGAGTCCGGCTTCGTAAGCCTGAAGGTCTTTCGTCAAGCGCTGCATCTGACTCCGCAAGTTTTGAAACTTCTGAAAAGACGCTTGGAACTTGTCCTTCGTGTCGAAGATCGACTTGTGAACTTCCTTCTGGCTCAACTGCACGCCGCGATTGAGTTGCGTCAGGTCTTCTTCGAGCGTGTCGCGAAGATGCTCGAATATCTGTTGGCAGAGTCCCTGTGAC
Organism: Planctomyces sp.; assembly: GCA_005778115.1. Taxonomy (GTDB): domain Bacteria; phylum Planctomycetota; class Planctomycetia; order Planctomycetales; family Planctomycetaceae; genus SXKJ01. The sequence continues at coordinate 8,215 of SXKJ01000072.1, forward strand.
TCGATCATCGCTCGGCGGATGAATTGCCGGTCGGCAATACGCTCTTCAGGCTCCATCCGCTTGAGTCGAACATTGGCTTTCGCCTGCTTGACCAGGTTCAGTTCGACCAACCGGCCGAACGGATTGTGACTGACCTTGGCCTGATTCTGAACTTCCTCGGCCCGCGCCAGCCCGCGCTGGGCACGCTCGAAGTCGGGATTGATTTCGAGGGCCTTCTTGTATTGTTCGATGGCCCCCTTGATGTTGTTCATTTCCAGATAGGTGTTGCCCAGGTTCTGCATGGCGTCGAGCATGCGCGGGTTGATCTTGATCGCCTCTTTGTAGGAATTGATCGCCATCGCCGGCTGCTTGAGTCCTCGATAGGCGATGCCCAGGTTGTAGTAGGCTTCGACCGAGTTGCCGTCGCGTGAAATCGCCTTCTTGAGAAAGTCGGCTGCCTTCGAAAACTCTTCTTTGCGGTTGTAGACCGCTCCCAAATTGACGTACGCCTTGGCATCCTTGGGGCGGAGATGCGTCACGCGCGTGAAGTGCTCGATCGCCTTGTCGTATTGTCTGACGATGAAGTAAGCGGTGGCGACGGCGTCGTGAACGTCGGTTCGGTCAGGATCGGCCTTCAAAGCTTCTTGGAAGACTTTGATTGACTCGGCATGTTTCCCTTGCCGAAACAGTTGTCGGCCCGTTGAGCAGAGACTTTCGAGATCGGCAGGCATGTGCGTGCCCTCCGTCAAAGTCCGTGTTGCCTGGCTTGTTACCGGATGCCTGCCCGGAAAAATTGACAAGTCCAACTCACGGAGCCAGCAGCGTATCAGCCTTGGGCAAACCGGCCAACACGTTTATTCCCGTCATGACCAGGTGACCTCAAGCGGGTGCTGTGACTCGGCGGGCAAATTGTTTGAGCAGTTCGTCGGTGATTCGCTCGTCTTTAGACACGTCCTTGATGGCCTGCAAGACGGCGACGATTTGCTCTTCCGACAGTTCATAGCCGAGTTCGTGCATCCGGTGCGCGACGGCTCGCCGACCGCTGTGCCGGCCAATGACTAGCGTCAGCCCGCTGGCTCCGACTTTCTCCGGGCGATACGGTAGGTAGGTGTCCGGGTTCTTCAACAGGCCGTCCTGATGGATACCGGCCTCGGTCGCGAAGATGTTCTCGCCGCCAACCGGCTTGTTTCGTGCCATCGCCAAGCCCGTGAGCTCGCTGACCAGTTGGCAGAGGCCGTAGAGCTTGGTTGTGTCGAGCTTGAATTCCACGCCGTATTGCTCCGGATGCAGCGCGAGCGCGATGGCGACCTCTTCCAGCGAGGCGTTGCCGGCTCGTTCGCCAATGCCGTTGATCGTGCATTGGACGACGTTGGCTCCCTCGGCGACGCAGGCCAACGTGTTCGCGACCGCCAGGCCAAGGTCGTTGTGAAAGTGAACCGCCAGCAGCGCCTTGTCGAGGTTGGGTACGCCGTCCTGGATGGCTCGAATGAAGGCTGCGGCTTTTTCGGGAGTGAGAATGCCGACAGTGTCCGGGAAACCGATGGTGGTCGCGCCGGCATCGATCGCCTCGCGATAGCACTGGCAGAGGTACGGGACTTCGGTGCGGCTGGCGTCTTCGGGACTGAAGGCGACGATCTCAAATTTTTCGCTGGCGTAGGCGACCGAGTCCGTGATGATCCGCAGGACTTCGGCTTCGGACTTTTGCAGTTTGAATTGCCGATGCAGCGGGCTGGTGCCGCAGAACAAGCTGACGCCGCGTTTGTTGGTTGGGTTGCCGTGCAGCGCCTCGTCAGCGGCATCGACGTCGCCACGCACCGTGCGGCACAGCGCGGTCAGAACCGGTTTCTTCACGACGCCGATCATGCGTTGGATCGCCTCGACATCCGCAGGAGACGAAGCGGGGAAGCCCGCGTCGATCGAATGCACTCCCGCCTCTTCCAGGGCTAGCGCGATCCGCAGCTTGTCATCGGGGTCGAGGGTGGCTCCCGGCATCTGCTCGCCGTCGCGGAGCGTCGTGTCCGAGAAGAGCACCGTTCCGGAATTCTTGTGGTGACGGATGATCGCCTGTTTGACGACTCCGGTGACGCGCTTCTTGGCTCGACGAAAGAAACCGAACGGCATCTCAGAGCTCATGGCTGTGGGACAAATTGGTTCGTGAGAGAGGCGGTGAGAGAATGACAAACTCGGCGAAAATCCGGAAGCCACGAAGCGGTCTTCCGGCGATTCTTCAAACCGCTACAATCCCGCCCCGCTGCGGAGCCTGATTTCATAGGCGTTTCTGATTGGCAGGAGGCCGATCGCTCCAGCAGTTTCTGTGACTCTTCTGATTGAGGTCCAAGCATGTTCCAAGGATGGCGGAATGGATTGTGGCTCGTCTTGGTGTGCTCGAGCCTGGCGTGCTCCAAGCCAGACTCCCCCGCGAACAATACCGAGGGTGGTCCAGCCACCGCGGCCAATTCCACTGGTGGCTTGAAACTGCCACCGGCACCTGACGGGGAGGGTGATTCTGGAAAGGCTCGGGCTTCCGATAAGTCCGGCAATGCGAAGGCCACCGCCAGCCTCGACGATGATAATCCTTTCAAAGAGGCCACGAAGAAATCTCCCATCGACCAAAGTGCGGCGAGAAAGTCTCTGGCAGGAAACTGGGTTCTCGTGCTGACTCGGCCCGGCCAAGAGGGCTTCATCGACTTCCACACGAGCATCATCACCGTCGCGGCGGACAAGACCGCCGAGGGCGGGTTCGCCGCCACGCTGACCGCGAAGAGCGAGGTGCTGCCCCCCTTTAAGCTCACGGCTTCGGAAGTGGAAAACAAAAACATTCACCTGACGTTTGATGTCAGCGGTACGGCTCTGGACTTCCAAGGCTCGCTGAAAGACGGAATCGTTTTCGGCAACGCCTTATTCGGAAACTGCCTCCCAGCTCGGCTGCTGCCGACGAAAGAGGATTCGCTCGACGGATTCAACCCCTCGCCGGAACCGGTGGATGCTCGGGCGCTGAGCCAAGCCTTCAACCAGAAAGACTCGACGGCCAAGCAGAAGGCGCTGGCCAAGTTTGTCGAGGATCGTCCCGCCAGCCCACTGGGCATGATGGCCTGGGAGACTCGCATCTTTGACTCCGCCAAATTGAATATTGCGCAAGAGGATCTGGAGTCATTGGTTGCCGACTATCAGACAGGCATTGCCGCTTGGGGACCACGGTTGCAACAGGCCGCGAAAGGCAACGTCGCGATCATTCTGGCGATCACCAAATACAACTCGGAGTACGCGCTGAAATACCTCGACGCGGCCGACAAGTCGCTGACCGATGAGTCGCTCAAAGATCTCAAGGAACAACTCAAGACCGCGAGAGAAGGGATTCTCACCGTCCAGGCATTGAAGTACATCGATTCCGACGACGCGGAACGAGCCGAGAAAGCCCTTCCATTCCTCACCAAGCTGCGTACCAAGAACCCGTTTGATCCATCCGTGCTGTATGGCTTGGCTCGTTACCACGAAAGGGCGAAGGAGACCGACGAGGCGATTGCGCTCTATGCGGAACTGGCCAGTCTGCCGATGCTGGAAGGATTCTTGAAACGGGAATGGGATCAAAAGTCCGATGAGATCGACCGCGAACTCCCCAGCGCCACGCTCGTCAAGCTGTGGAAAACCAAGCATGGCAACAAGACCGACGGCCTGGATGACTTCAAAGACGAGATCTATCGCAAACGTGTCCTCAGCTTCGCTGAAAAACCGGCTGCGGAACCTCCGACCGGTAATCGGATCGTCCTGTGTGAACTCTTCACTGGCTCGTCCTGCCCGCCGTGCGTCGGTGCGGATATCGCCACGGGAGCCCTCGAAGTCACTTACCCGAAAACGCAGGTGATTGTGCTCCGATATCACCAGCACATACCTGGTCCCGACCCGTTGACCATCGCCGATGGCGAGGATCGTTTCTCGAATTACTATCGCGGCCAAGGGACTCCAACCGTGTTGCTCAACGGTGCACCGGTCAACAACGTCGGCGGCTACTTGCCGAACTCGCCGGACATCTACCGCGGATTGAGAACGCTGATCGATCAACAGCTTTCCGAGAAGGCCACGATCAAGGTTCGAGTCAATGCTCGCGTTCAAGACGGCAACTTGCAGATCGTCGCCGACGCTCAAGGCATCGACACGCTCGAAGGGGAAGCGAAAGACGTGCGTCTGCGAGTCATCATCGCGGAAGACGAAGTCCACTTCCTCGCACGCAACGGAGTCCGCAGCCACGAAATGATCGTCCGCCGAATGATCGGCGGCCCCGGTGGCACGGAAGTGAAAGACGGCAAGCTCGCGGTGAAAGAGTCCGTTCCGCTGTCCGAACTCAAGGGCTCGATTGCTGACTACCTCAAGAAGTACGAAGAGAGCGAAGGAATCGACTTCCCCGCCAAGCCGCTCGACCTGAAGCGACTGCATGTGGTGGCGTTCGTCCAGAACGACGAATCGCATGAGATTCTGCAAACCAACGCGATCGCCGTGACCGCGACGGAAACGGCGGCGACCGAGACGATCACGCCAGCCGCCGGCAAAGCCGCTCCGAAGAAAGCGAAGGCGGACGAATAAGAGCACGCAGATCGTGAGCCGCGACCGTCAAAGAGCGGAGTTCGGTTCTCTAAAAAACGCTTCCTGATAGAAGCGGCTCCGAAATCAAAAAGCCCGGATTTCTTTCGGAATTCGGGCCTTTTCGTCGGCGTTATGCTCTCGCTCACGGCGTATCGAATGGCTTATCGGCATCCTCGATCGCAAGATTGTTCTGCTTATAGAGCCGAATCTTCTCTGCCTTGTCCTCCAGCAGCACCAGTCCGCCAGTCTTCGCGTCGTAGGCATACAACTGATAGGGCGGCAGCGCATTCAATTCGATGTGAAGCTGCTTCATCAGCTTCTCTGCTTCTTTGAACGTCGGATACTTGTCGTCGTTCGCAGCCTTCAAGATATCCATTTGATGCTTGAAGTTCAGAGCGGTCGCTCGTGATGTGACCGAAACGTAGGCGTTGAACGACACCGTCAGTGGATCGCTGCCAGTGATCTTGTTTTCGACTTCGACAATCTTGGGATTCTTCTTGGCCTCGGCCAGATCCACGATCTTGCCGGTCGTCTTGCCGATGATCGAACCGCTCGGCTTCGCCGCTGGTTGCTCGGTGGTCGCAGCAGTCGCGTTTGCGTCCGTCGTCGGAGTCGCCGCTGGTTGTGGATTCACGACTGGCTGAGCATTCGCGGCAGGAGCAGCCTTGCCAGCATTCGCCACGTCAGAAATATCGCCCCCAGTTGCCATGCCACCAGGGGCCACCACCTTTTCTCGGCCAGGGCCCTCCATCGCCTTATCAAAATCTTCGCAACCGAATAAACCAGCCGCCGCCAAACACACCCATAGTTTTCGCATGGCACTACTCCGCTCTGAAAATGACTCGTGTCCGCAACAAAAAGATTGTCCAAGCGACCTCCATGTGGCACAAGCACCGGAGGAGACGTGCCTAAAGCAACGTCAACGGATTCACTCGCGTCTTCAGCGGCAACTCGACCGGCCCGCCGACACGATGTGATTCGAAGACGGCAGCGATCATCTCGATGATCGCACGCGAGTCCACCGCCGAGCATCGTGTCTGACGGTCCTTCTCAATGCAGTCGATCAAGTCGTTGATCGCGGCGATATGCCCCCCTTCGTAAGTCAAATCTTGCCGAGGCTCCGGCTTGCCGATTCCCGCCGAAGAAACCGGTTCCCATTTCTTGCTCGTCCGTCCTGGCGACCAACTGCTGTCGCGGAGGATGTGCGTCTTCGCGCCGAAGCCGCTCTCCGTTTCGAGGATTCCCTTGCTGCCACAAATTTGCAGAGCGAACCGCGTCGGACTCCCCGCCATGCCCCGATGCGAGGACATGTAACCGGTCACGCCGTTGGCGAACGAGTACGTCGCATCGACCGCATCCCCCGCCAGCGGGCCGATTCCTTCTTTGCCCTCGGCGACATCGGCCTTCGCCAGTCTGTGCTTCTGCTGCATGACGGTCGCGAAGCAGCTTGTCGCATTACCGGCGAATGCGCGCATCAAACCGAAGACGTGTGATCCAAGCACCCACAAATCCTCGCCGCCGCCGCGAGCGTCCTCTTTGCCTCGGCCACGCAATTCGAGCACCTCGCCAATCTCACCCGAATGAACCAGTGCCTTGGCCATATCGAGCACCGGCGACCACTGGCTGATGTGGGCGATCGCCAGCTTGAGATGCCGCATCTCCAATTGCCGAATCGCGTCATCGCATTCGGCGAGCGTTCGGCAGAACGGCTTCTCCATATAGACGTGGCAACTGTGCTCGGCCGCCGCGACGATCATCTCGTGATGCTGATCGATCCAGCGCGGACAGATCGCGACGATGTCCAGCTTTTCCTTGGCGAACATCTCGCGGAAGTCGGCATACATCGTCTTGGGGTTGGTTCGCTTCGCCGCCGCTGCTCGCCCTGCTTCGTTTTCATCGGCGAGCGCCACAATCTGGACATTGGGCACCTTCGAAATGGCCACGTCCACACCGTGTCCGTAATCCCCTTTGCCCGTGCGACCGATGATGCCGACTCGATAAGTCTTCGCCATGAGGATGCTCCTTGGTTTGAGAGGTGGACGATTATGCCGCGCCCCGCCCGTTGAGTCACCTTCGCGAGCCAACTATACCTTGCACGACATCCATGAAGGTTCGGGCGAGCGAGGTGGCGTCAGCCCCCCGGTGCGTTCATCGCGGAACCGGGGGCTGACGCCGCCTCGCTCACCTGATTGTTTCATGGTTGCTCTCTCGGAGAAGAAACCATGTCATTTCGAGTCGGTCTAGGACACGACACACATCGCTTGATCGCTGGCCGGCCGCTGATCCTCGGCGGGGTGCGCATCGAGCATGATCTCGGTCTCGATGGCCACAGCGACGCCGACGTGCTGCTGCACGCGATCACCGATGCTCTGCTCGGTGCGGCTACTCTCGGTGACATCGGCGAGTTGTTTCCCAACACTGACCAACGCTGGGCCAACGCCGACTCGGCGATCTTCGTGCAAGCGGCGTTGAACAAGCTCGATGAACTCGGTTGGAAGATCGTCAACCTGGACTGCACGATCCACGCGGAGCGTCCCAAGCTGTCCGCGCTCAAGCCGGTAATTGCCGCGCGTGTTGCCGAGTTGGTCGGCCTCGACCGTAGCCAAGTGAATGTCAAAGCGAAGACCGGTGAGAAGGTCGGCCCGATCGGCCGACAAGAGGCGATCTCGGCCGACGCCATCGTGCTGATCGAACGGCGTCTGTCATGAACTGTGAATGACGACCATCTTCTCTTCGGTCATTTCGCGAATGGCATAGCGCGGCCCTTCTTTGCCCGTGCCGCTGTCTTTCAGACCGCCATAGGGCATGAAGTCCGCACGCCACTGCGTCCCCCAGTTGATGTGCAGATTGCCGGCATCCACCTCGCGAGCAAACCGCATCGCGCGGTCCAGGTCTCGCGTGAAAATGCTGGCCGACAGGCCATAGTTCGTGCCGTTGGCCAGTGCGAGGGCCTCATCGAAATCGGTAAACGGCGTCACGGCCACCGCCGGCCCGAAGAGTTCATCGCAGCTCACTCGCTGAGCCGGCGAGACGTTCGCCAGGATCGTCGGCGCATACATGGTGCCTCGCCGAGTTCCACCGGTGACGAGCGTCGCGCCGGCATCGGTCGCTTCGCGGACCCACAACTCCACGCGGAGCGCATCGGCCTCGCGGACCATCGGCCCCATCTTGGTCGCCTCGTTTAATGGATTGCCGGTCGTGAGTGCCTCGACTCGTGGCTTGAGTGCATCCAAGAAATCCCCCGTGCGACCACGCGGGGTCAGGATGCGTTGCGCCGAGATGCAAACCTGCCCGGCATTTGCGAAGCCCGACATGGCCACCAACTGCGCGGCTCGGTCGAGGTCCGCGTCGTCCATCACGATCACCGGACTGTTGCTGCCCAGTTCCATCGTGACACGCTTTACTCCCGCCATGCCGCAGATCTCGGTCCCCACTTCGTAGCTGCCGGTGAAGCTGATTTTGCGAACGCGGCGATCGGTGCAGATCGCTCGCCCAAGTTCACGCCCCGGCCCAGTGATGCACGCAATCGCCTGCGGCGGCAGTCCAGCTTCCAACAATACTTCGACCAGTTTCAGAGCGGTGAGCGGCGTATCTCCCGCCGGCTTGATGAGCACCGCATTCCCCGCCGCGATTGCAGGGCCAACTTTATGAGTCACCAGATTCAACGGAAAGTTGAACGGCGTAATCGCCGCGACGATCCCGCACGGCACACGCAACGTGAAGCCAAACTTACCCGCGCCTCCAGGAGCAGCATCCAGCGGTAGAACTTCTCCCGTGATGCGTTTGGATTCCTCGGCCGAGACTTCCAGCGTCTCGCATCCACGACTGACTTCCAGCCGACTCTCGGCCAGGATCTTTCCTTCTTCCAATGTGATCGTCCGAGCGAACTCTTCGGAACGCTTCTGAATTAGCTCGACGGTCTTCCGCAAGATGCGACATCGTTCTGCGCTCGGCATCTTGCGCATCAACTTCGCCCCCTCGCCCAGCGTCGCGAGTGCGCTCTCGACATCCGCGGCCGAACCGCGCGGAACGGCGTCGATGAATTCGCCGTTGAACGGATTCGTGACGTTCGTGACGGTGGCTCGGTCTTGCCATTCGGCGGCGAGAAACATGCGCATGGGATGTGGTCCTTCTTCAGGTTCGCGAGCGGCGACAATTGAGACAGGCGAGCAGGGCGGCGTCAGCCCCCCGATCCTGCGACGAATGCACCGGGGGGCTGACGCCGCCCAGCTCGCCTGGATTGATTTGTTTTGTATCAGGAGCACAGCAACACGGTCAGGCACCGCAGAATTCAGAATTGGCGGAATTGAGCTTTGAGTTCCATTACGCTTTGCTCCGCGAATTCTGAATTCTGCGATACCAGCCCCCGGACTCACACTTTGCTCAAGGAATTCCCATGAACGTGCAGGACTCGATTTTGGACTTGGATACTCCGACCGGCCCGATGCGGACCTACGTTTACACGCCCGTGTTACCGAATGGCCGCAAGGACAAAGTCCCCGGTCTGGTCTTGTATTCCGAGATCTTTCAGCAGACTGCTCCGATCCGTCGCCTGGCCGTGCAGTTTGCCGGCCAGGGATTCATCGTCATGGTCCCGGAGATTTTTCACGAGCACGAACCGTTGGGGACAATTCTCGGCTACGACGACGTGGGGAAGGATAAGGGAAACGCCTACAAGCATCTCACGAAACTCACGACGTTCGATGACGATGCGAAGGTCGTGATCCGGGCGCTTCAGCAGCATCCGCAGTCGAACGGCCGGTTGGGTGCGTTTGGAGTTTGTATCGGCGGTCACCTGTCGTATCGCGCGGCGTTCAATCCAGAGATCCTCGCGACCGCGTGCTTCTATCCGACCGATATCCATTCGGGCACGCTCGGTGTGGGCAAGAACGCTGACTCGCTGGCGCGTGCGGTGGACATTCGGGGCGAACTGCTGATGGTCTTCGGACGCCAAGACCCGCACGTTCCGCTGGAGGGTCGCCTCAAGATCCACGACGCGCTGGAACGCTCAGGTGTGTTCTATACCTGGCACGAGTTCAATGCGGCGCATGCTTTTATGCGCGATGAAGGGGATCGCTTCGATCCGGCGCTGGCGCGGCAATGCTTCGGACTAGCCCGCGACTTGTTTAAGCGTGTGCTGTGAGCGTTACGACGCGGCTGAAAAATAGCACGACGCGCAAGCAAGTGGTCAAGTCGCCGAAGGAACAACCACTCGCTTACGCGTTGTGCTGATTTGAAGCTGCCTCTATCGATTCGATCCGATGCGGCGGCCGTCGAGTTGTTCGCGAGCGACGTCGAGCGCCTTGCGGATGTCCGGATCGTCTTCCAGTGAGTTGGCCATTGGGCCTCGGTGCAGCACGACGTGGTCCGGCAGTTCGACTTCGACATCCGGCTTCACTCCAATTTTGCCGAGCGTCTTGCCGGCTGGCGAATAGAACTTGGCCGTTGTCAGTCGCAGCCCGGTGCCGCGCTGGATGGGGAAGATGCTCTGCACCGACCATTTGCCGTAGGTCTTGCGACCGACGATCACTCCCCGTTGATGATCTCGCACCGCACCGGCGACGATCTCACTGGCGCTAGCACTGTTCTCATCGGTCAGCAGGACCAGCGGGACATTCCATTTCTGCTGGCGGTGTGCGGAGTACGAAAAGTTCTGATCCGAGGTGCGGCCCTTCGTGGAGACCAGCACGCCGTTGTCGATGAAGCGATCGAGAACCTCGACAGCCGCCGTCAGCAGTCCGCCGGGGTTGCCTCGCAGATCCCAAATCAAGACTCGCATTCCTTGGCGATTGAGCTTCTGCAACGCCTCGTCGAGTTCCGCGGGCGAGCCTTTCTGAAATCCGGTCATTTGGATGTATCCGACGCCGCGTGACTCATCGACGATCTTGGCGACCGGGATGCTCTTCACATGGACGGCTCGGCGAGTGACATTGACGGTGCGTCGATCCGCGGCGGTCAGGCCGGCGATATCCAGTCGCACCTGCGAGTTGGGCGTCCCTTTCAGACGTCCCGCTGCCTCATCGGTGGACATGTTGCGGCAATCATGGCCGTCGATGCTGACGATGTAATCACCGGCCAGCAGGCCCGCTTCAGCGGCGGGACTTTCCGCAAGCACGTTAACGAGATTCAGTCCGCGTCCGTTCTCGGCTTTCATCTCGATTCCCAGGCCGACGAACTCGCCGTCAATGTTGTCGTACAGATCGCCCAGGCGATCGGGAGTCAGACAATTGCTGTAGTCATCCAGCGCGTGGCAACCACCAAAGACGTATTCCAGGACGACGGCCGTGCTGTTCAGTCCAAGCTGCGATTCGGCCAATCCCGCGACCTCCGAAACGGTCTGATGCGCGGCGTAGTTTCCTTCGAGCCGCTTATTCCAATAGCGATCGAACAGCATCTTGCGAAACTGAGCGATGTTGTCTCGCGACGCCGTCCGACGATTCGGGATGTGGTGATCGAGGAACTTCTCATTCGCCAAGGCGATGTAGAGACTTTCCGTGCCGTGAGCGACGAAGGTGCCGGAGTTGAGCGGATCGACGAAGTGTGATTTGATCTTGTTGATGACCTCATCAAACAAGTGCAGCGAGTCTGCTTGCGAGAGCTTCAGCAGGTTCGTGCGGAAGCTGCTGTCTGAGTAGCGTCGTTCGACGCCGAAGTGAATCTTCGAGCGTCGCAAGCCATAGCTCAGGTCGCGATCGTCAGGCCATTTTTTGCTCGACGCTTCGTAGTGCTCGATGGCGTCGATCCAGCGGCGAGTCCGTTCAAACTCTTCACCCGCTTGCAGTGCCTGCCGAGCATCCTTGATGTCGGACTTCAGCTTGGGAGCCGCCAACGCCTGGCTGTTCGTCGCGAACAATGCGCAGATCAACAACAGCACGAGCCACAACCGCTCGCGATAAAGTCCGAACGCCATGCCCCTCTCCCCCCGAAGCTGGATGACACGAAACCGATTCCTCACGCAGCCACGCTCACGCGGTCTGCCATCCACACCGGAACAGGTCCATGCCCCGAACCCAACCTCCGCGATAGCGATCAGCCTCCAAGCTGCCTCGCGACGCCACACCAAACTCGAAGGTGGCTGCCAACCATCGCCTGACTCTCCGAGTCGGGCTATCGCCGAACTCATTGAGCCGAGAACTCTCGATCAGAACTCCCGAACTGATCCAGGCTCCCGACTCGAAGAGTCAGGCAACAAGCGGTGGCAGTGGCCTCAAGGTGTCAATCAATGTTGGTCTGTGGTGTCACCGCCTCACGAGCGTTGCCGCTTCGCCTCAGCCGGTGACTCTGTGATTACTTTAGGCCACCTTTTGGCCGATGCAAATTGGCCACTTCAGAAATTGCTGTTTCAATCGTCGCGACCGTCACCACTGCCCACCATCCGCCGAGTTGTGCCGATGAGCCGGAGTTTTCCGTCAAGTCGCCTGAGTCGAGGCGGCCTTCAGTTCGCGCGAGAGAGTCGGAAGCCAGAAAATTAAGGATTGCCAAGTCAGGATTGCAGAACGATGAAGGAGGGAGGGTTCGCTGCTGTTCTGCCTGACGTCTGCATGTCCGACCTTTTGCGTTCTGTCATCCTTATTCTGCAATCCTTACTCTCCCACCAGTGCTCCCCCGGAGACTCCAGATGAGCAGCAAACTCGCGCCGCCAATATCACCAACTCTGCGTCGCCCGCCGCGTCTGACTTGGTGGAAGCGCTGGCTGCTGTTGCTGACGGTGCCGTATCTCGGGACGTTCATCATGCTCGCGTCGTTTCAGCGTTCCCTGATCTATCACCCGTTCGCGGCGAGATCGCTACCTGCGAATCAATCCGTATTCGGAACCGGTCGAACGCACGATGTCACGGCTCGGACGGAGGACAACCTCGATCTGCGCGGCTGGCTCGTTCTCGCGAAAGGACACACTGCGAGCACCGACGAACAATTCCAGGCCGAGTTGGCCGAGGGCCGCCCGGTCGTCTTGTACTTCGGAGGTAACGCGGCGAATCGCACTTATCGATTGCTCGAAGTCCAGGTGCTGACCGAGGCCGGAGCCGACGTGCTGATCTTCGACTACCGCGGCTATGGCGATAGCCCCGGTGAGCCCAGTGAAGAAGGACTCGCCCGCGATGCGCGTGCCGCATGGCACTTCGCCACCGAACTGAAGAAGATCGAATCAAGACGCATCGTCCTCTACGGCGAGTCGCTCGGCGGCGGAGTCGCCGTGCGTTTGGCGAGCGAACTGTCGCTCAACAAGACTCCACCGGCGGGAATCATTCTGCGTTCGACATTCAGCTCACTGACCGATGCTGCCTCGTTGCACTTTCCGTTCATCCCCGTTCGCTGGATGCTGATTGACCGCTTCACCAGCGATCAACGCATCCGAGACGTCACTTGCCCGCTGCTGCAATTTCATGGCACTAGCGACACGATTGTCCCGATCCAACTCGGCCAAAAGTTGTTCGCCGCCGCGCCCGAAAAGTCCTCGACCGGCGTCGCTAAGACATTTCTTAAACTTCCGCAGGCGGACCACAACGACGTGTTGGAAACGTCTCGCCCAGAAGTCTCGAAAGCAATCCGTGAGTTTCTGCCGATGGCGGTTCCGCCCGAATCGCCATAACGTAACCGCCCCGCTCGCCCGAGGCATTCCGAATGATCGCCGCCAATCGGAGAAACCCATGTCCCAAGTTTTGGTTTCATCGCCGTTGAATCGCCGTGATTGGTTACGCTCCGCAGCGGCCGGGTCGCTGAGTTTGCTCGGCCCCGCGCTTTTCGCCGCGCCGCCAAAACCGAACAAAGCTCGTGTCGCCATCACACTCGATTTAGAGATGAGCGCGCAATATCCGAAACGCGAAATAACCGAATGGAATTTCGAGAAGGGGAATCTCGACGAGCCCACGAAGCAGTATTCAGTCACGGCCGCGAAGCTCGCAAAAGAACTGGGGGGAGTCATCCACTTCTTCTGCGTCGGCCGAGTGCTCGAACATCCCAGCGTCGATTGGCTCAAGCAGATCGCGGGTGAAGGGCACCCGATCGGCAATCACACTTACGATCACGTCAATGTGAAGGCCACGAAGCCGGAAGAGACGCAGTTCCGGTTTCAGCGAGCACCGTGGCTGGTCGAGGGACTGACCGCTCGCGAGATCATCGACGGCAACATCCGCGTGACCACGAAATCGCTCAAGGCGAGAGCAGGCATCGAAGCGAATGGCTTTCGCACTCCAGGCGGCTTCCACAACGGGCTGACCGACAAACCAGACGTGCAACAGATGCTGCTCGACCAAGGTTTCACTTGGGTCAGCTCAAAATATCCGACGCATCTTTATGGCAAAGTCGGCGAAGTTCCGACGCCAGATGTTTTTGAAAGCATCGTGAAGGCCCAAGCGGACGCTCAGCCGTTCGTCTATCCCAGCGGCTTGATCGAAGTCCCGATGAGCCCCATCAGCGACGTCGGAGCGTTTCGCTCGACCCGCTGGTCGCTCGATTCGTATTTGAAGGCGATCCGATTGTCTGTCGAATGGGCGATTGAGAATCGCGCGGTGTTTGATCTCCTCGTGCATCCGTCTTGTCTGGTGGTGGAAGACCCGGAGTTCAAGATCATTCGACTGATCTGTGGCTTGGTCCGCGCGGCGAGCGATCGGGCGGAGATCGTGACGCTGGATCGCATCGCCGCCCCGCTCGCCTGATTCCATTTGAATAAAAAAGGCCCGCCGAAATTCGGCGGGCCTTTTGCGGTGACACAAGTCTGGGACCGGAGGACTCCGGTTCTCTCTCCCTCACTCGCGATGCCGCTTGTCTAATAGCGGTTTCAAAACTCAGCACGACGCGCGAGCGAGTGGTCAAAACGTCGGAAACACAACCACTCGCTCGCGCGTCGTGCTGATTCTGAAACTTCCACTAACGCAGTTTGGCTTGAAAAGTAATCACGCCGCCGGTGTGCCCGGCCAACGGGCTATCGAGTTCAAATCGCAGGATGCTGCTTCCTTCGCCGTTGTCATCGACATTAATCGAACCGGGCAGGTCGCTGGTCGCGCTGTCGTCGATGTATTCCAAACGAGGGGTCAGGTTGTCGATCAGGCGCACGAACCGCAGTTCGCGGTCGCCGAGGTTGTCGAAGCGAATCGTGAACGTGATCACGTCGCCCGGCTTGGCGGCGTCCTTGTCGGCCAGCTTGACCAGTCGCAGGCGGCCGGGCTGTTTGAAGCCTTCGTCCGAGCCATTCAACTCGGCCACCTTGAACATGGCGTAGACTTCTTGAGCAGCGGACAGATTCGCCACGAGCACCGGGTTGAGGTCTCGCGTCCAAGCCGCGGCCGCGTTCATGCCGCCGTGTAGCCGAGCGGTTTCACTCTGTCGGACTTTGCCATCGTGGAGAAATTGGACCCCCTCGAACACGTTGAGCAGCTTGGTGTGCTGACTCAGGAACTTGGCGCTCGAAACATCCTTGCGAGTCGTCTGACTGAAGATTCCGCTGGCTCGTGATCTGATGCGGACATTTTGCAGGCGGTCACGTTGCAGTCCGGTTTGACTGACCATCTTTTGACGCAGAGCCGCTCCATGCACGTCGTCCAAGTTGGTGGCGACACGCTGCACGTTGAAGCCTTCGCGAATCCCATGAACCGTCCGAACAGCGGCGAAGCGAGGAGCGTAGATCGCCACGCGGTTCGAGGCTTTGACTTTGCGGTTCCCTTTGTGGTCTTGGAACTCGGCAACGGTATCTTCGGTCTCGACGCCGACCATGACGTCGCTGTCGTAGTGCACGGGATAATCACGGTCGCCACCGTCGAAGAGATATTCGTCCGGAAATTTGTCGGCGAGCGACGGATCGGCGGCAATCAGCCCCTCGCGGTTCTGTTGGAACTTCGGGCGAGTCGCCTCTTGAGCGTCCGCATGCGAGGCCAGTTGGATGCGCGGTTCGGCGGCGGTGAAACCGGGTCGGGAGTCCTTTTCCGCTTTGCTCGCGAGCACCGGCGCACCGTTGCCGAAGAACGGTCCCTGTGTTTCGTTCGCGGCTGGGATGCGGCCGCCGAGCCGAATCAGCGCGAGCGGGCGGCCCGACTTGTCGGCCTCTTCGATGAGGTTGGCTCGCGCATTGACGGTGCGGACGGCGATGTCGCTCGTCAGCTCGAACGGCAATGCGAGCTGCGGCTGCTCGACGTACACGACTTTCGTGACCATGCGACCTTCGACCGCCGCTTCCAATTCTTCGATCGTGAACGTCAGCGGCATCGCGAACGTGTCAGCGTGGCCGGCCGGTGGATGCAGTCGGTCGAGAACTTCGATCGAGGGATACAACTCAATGCCCGGAAACTCCGGCATGTCGCTGAGCATGAGTCGGTACGACTGACCGACCGCGATCTTTGCTTGTACGGACTCTTTCACATCGTCGCGTGAGCCGACGAACCAAGTCACTTTGCCTTCGGACGGCAACTCGACGCGCACGGGTTGAAACTCGATGCCGTTGGCTCGACCGGCAATACGGACCCAATCAGCCCAGGTGCCGGGCGGGACGCGATGATCCATGAGCGGGTACGGGGCATTGTCTGCCCGCGTTTGCGCGTGAGCCGTGTTGGTGAGCGTTCCGCACACAAGCATCAACCCCATCAACATGCCGACCAGCCGACAGTTCCGCAGCGCGGCCCACAGATCGGTGATCAAGCCGAGCCGGCGCAGACACAGCAGTTCGGGAAGCAGGCTGGCGCACATGGTGGGGGTGGTGAGGTGAGAGGTCAGTGGGAGTGGGAAAAAAGGATTGCAGAATAAGAATTTCAGTCTGAAGAAGGGTTACTTTGTTCGACCGGCCCCTCTGCGTTCTGCGATCCTTATTCTGCAATCCTTATTTGTTTTGCTGGTGGAACGACTTCGTCAGTCAGTTCGGGCGATTCGTTTTCGCAGTGTTACCGATTAACGTTCCAATTCGGTTGCGAGACTTGGCCCGGGCCGTAGAGCGGTTGCTTCTCGGTGTACTCGACGTGGCGAACCGGCTTAGGCAATCGGATGCCGGGTTCGTGTTTCACGTCGATCAGCATGTGATCGACGGGATCAGGCAGTTCGGTCTTGGTCAGGTTGCGAACGGTGTGCGACTTGAGTCCGGCGGGAGCACCGAACGGCAAGTGCGGTGGGCCGGGCAAGCCGATCGGGGTTGAGGTGGTCGGCATACCCCACATCGGAACGCCATTCATTCCGGCGACGGGGCCGTTCGGTCCACCGGGGCCACCGACGATCATCGGGCCGGGGACTCCCGCGTAGTTGTTGCCGCTCACTTCGACCGGGACGGGCGGCACGATCTCACCCTTCTCGCCATCGGCGTTGTAGCTGACTTGTTGCAGACCGTTGTCGAACTCGGCGGACTGTTCGCCGGCACCTTGTTGTTCGAGGTTCTTGTTGCCGACTCGCAGGACGACCATGATCGTGCCGCGACGATCGGCTTCCGAAACCGGATCGACACCCGGATCAAGCCGCGTCGAAGAGAGTGTCTCGACACCAGCGATGGCCAGCTCTTGGAACTTCGGGTCCGGCAGGTAGATGACCTTGGTCACGAAGTTGTTCGATTCGATTTGATCGAGATCTTCGTCGGTCAGCTCGATCGGCACGCTGTTGTGGCTGAGGTACGCATCGGTCGTCGGATGACCGGGGTACACTTGCAGCGTCGGATAGAGCGTCAGCCCTTCGCGACCAGTAATGCTGGCCACCTTCAGGCGGAAGGTCGCCCCTTGCTGGAATTCCCAGCGAGCCGGCGAGACCAACTGGTTCTCGGCGTAGCCCGGACCAATTTTCCAACCGATCTTCATGCCGATCGGGCCGACGAAGCGGACCTGCGTGCTCGACGCTTGGAAAGCGCGAGCCTGGGCTTGTCCCATCGAGGCGAAGATCGCCGGATGCGGCAGATCAACCATCGGGCCGGGGCGTTGCATCAACGCCGCGGGCGGAGCAACGTACTCCCCCTTGTCGATCAATTGCTGTCCATCAACCTGGCAGCCAAAGCAGACTACCACCAACGTTCCGAGAGCCAGAAAGTAATATCTCATCACGAGTCCCTTCGACCTGAGACGGTCATGCTCCCCGACCTTGGGGTCGCCCTGCTGACAAACGAGAACTAAACTCCCGCCGCGATTCGTTCCTCTCCGAGTCAGTCTCCTCACCGGCAGTTCTTGCCATTGAAGACTGCACTCTGAACTCGAATGCCGTGATGGCACTCTCCTCCGCGACACATTGATAATTTCGGTTCTGCCCGATCCGAATCTTTGGCAAATCCGGCATCTTCGAGGCGATATGAAAAGTCTTCCCAAGTTCACAGCTTCCGCCCTTGCCCTGGTCGCCGCCGTTTACTGGCTGATGGGAACCTCGCTGCTCGGTTTTCAGGTTCCAGAGGGTAAAGGACAGGGGACGGTCCTCAAGCCGGATGACTCTTCCAAGGAACGCTCGGCCGATGCGCCGGGAGCTGAATCGCCCGAAGCTAAGACCGCACTCGATCAAGCCCGGCAACGATTGCTCCGTTACCAATCCATCAAAGCCAAACTGACCGAAACCGTCGCGCTGAGCAGCCGCCGCTTCACCGTCCACGGGAACTACCTGCAAGGAAGCGGAGCCGATTTGAAGTTGCGGCTCGAATTCCAGGTGAAGCTGGGTGACACGGAGGGCTCGATTCTGGAAGTCTGCGACGGGCAGGTGCTCTGGACCCGGCACCACGTCGGCGAAGAAATCCGCATCTCGCGCCGCGACGTGAAGCAGATTCTGAAAGCCGCCGCCGACAACGGCTACACCGACAATCTCGTCACCGTGGACCTGGGCTTCGGCGGACTCCCCGGTTTGTTCGCGTCGATCGAGCAGTCGATGCAGTTCGACCAGTTCAAGGAAGACACCGCCGACGGCCATAAGCTGATCGTGATCGAAGGGGGCTGGCGACCGAATATGCTCAAGGGCTGGCAGGGGAACAATCCGAAAGCTCCGCTTCCCGATTACGTCCCGTCCCGCGTCCGCATCTATTTCGACAGCGAATCGTTGTTTCCGCGCCGCATCCTGTACCTCAGCCGCAATGCCGAGCAACGTCTGCGGCCGATGGTCAGCCTCGACTTCACCGAGATCGAGACCGACGTCGCGATCCCCGCAGCCAAGTTCAAGTTCGCCCCGCCCGACGGCGTCTTCCCCGACGACCTGACGCCGAAGTTCCTGGAACAGATCAAGCAACGCAAACAGCTCAGCAGCAATTGACATCATGCACACCGCGCCCGAATTCAAACTCGGCTCTGGGGTCGACGACGGCCGCGATCGGATCGACGTGGTGGTGCCGAGTTGGCTGCTGTCGATCGCAACTCACGTCCTGCTGTTCTTCGCGATGGCGATGATCCTGCGCGGCTGCTCGACATCGGGCTCAGTCGGGCCGAAAGCCGGTGATGCCCAGTTTCGCGAAATCGGCCTGCACGTCGCGCGCGATGTGGTCAACCCGCCGATTGACAACGCGGACGCAAAGCCCAACGAAGCCATGACGCGAGATGAAGGTCTCCCACAGCCAGAGAAGTCGGTCCTCGGCGATGACGCTTCGATCAACGACTTACTCAGCCTGCCGACCGACTCGCGCTTGCCGGTGATCGGTGCTGGCCGCCCTGCATCGCTCCGAACTCCTCCGGACGCGAAAGACCTCATCAAGTCATCCGGCCGACGCAATGCTGGCGGCGACGAAGCCTCTGGATTGGGCGAAACGACCTTCTTCGACATCGCCGCCAAGGGAAATCGCTTCATCTATGTCGTCGATCGCTCCGGCAGCATGTACGACCACGGGGCCATCCGAGTCGCCAAGGAAGAACTCGTCGTTAGCCTCGCAGCCCTGGAGCAAACGCAGCAATTCCAAGTCATCTTCTACAATCAGAAGCTGCTGGAATTGAGCGGCAACGACGACCGCCCGCAAATGCAGTGGGCCACCGACATCAACCGCACGTTCGCTCGAAATTTTGTTTCGAGCGTGCAACCTGACGGCGGCACAGATCACATGCCGGCCTTGAAGAAAGCCCTACGCTATCAGACCGATCATCTTTTCTTTCTCACCGACGCCGATCAGCCAACTCTGTCGGCTCGCGAACTGAACGAGATCAAAACGCTCAATGGCGGCCGCACCAAGATCCACTGCGTCGAATTCGGCAAAGGCCCAGAACTGGCCGGCGACAACTTTCTGAAGAAGCTTGCCCGCGACAACGGCGGCACGTATCGCTATCGCGATGTGACACGCTTCGGCGTTCGATAAGTAACCTCGCGCGAAAGTCAGGCGAGCGGGGCGGCGTCAGCCCCCCGGTGTATTCGCCGCTCAATCGGGGGGGGCTGACGCCGCC
>SXKJ01000008.1 GCA_005778115.1 Planctomyces sp.
CTCGGCCACTACGACCGTTTCACGAACAGCCCGCTGTCTCGCAAATCGAACTACACGACCGGGCAGATTTATCTGCGCGTCATTGAGAAAGAACGTCGCGGCGAGTTTCTCGGCAAGACGGTGCAGGTGATTCCGCATATCACCGACGAAATCAAAGCGGCCGTGCGCGGCTTGGCCGGGCCGGACGTGGATGTGGTCATCACGGAACTGGGGGGCACGGTCGGCGACATCGAAGGGCAGCCGTTCCTGGAAGCGATTCGCCAGATCCCGCTGGAGATCGGCAAGCAGAATTGCCTCTTCATTCATCTAACGCTGGTACCGTATTTGAAGGCCGCGAAAGAGATGAAAACGAAACCGACGCAGCACAGCGTCGGGCTGTTGCGGCAGATCGGTATTCAGCCGGATGTGCTCGTGGTGCGAACCGAGCGGCCGATGGGAGACGACAACGTCGCCAAGATTGCTCTGTTCTGTAACGTCGAGAAGGAAGCGGTCATTGAGGAAGTCGATAAGGAATTCTCGATCTACGAAGTGCCGCTGGGGCTGGTCGATCACCGCTTGGATCAGCAAATCATCGACAAGTTGGGCTTGCGAGCCGGGCCGCTGGACATGGGCGATTGGCGCGACCTGATGCACCGCATGAGACACCCGGAGCATGAAGTCACGATCGCTGTCGTGGGCAAGTACATCGAGCATCGCGACGCCTACAAGTCGATCTACGAATCGCTCGATCATGCCGGGGCCGCGAACTCGGCCCGTGTGATCGTCAAGCGGATCGAAGCGGAAGAACTGGAACAACAAGGTCCGGAGATGCTGCTGAAAGGGGTCGATGGCATTCTCGTCCCCGGTGGTTTCGGAATGCGTGGCGTCGAAGGGAAAGTGCAGGCGGTGCGGTTCGCTCGCGAATGCGAGATTCCGTACTTCGGCATCTGCCTGGGAATGCAGACGGCGGTGATCGAGTTTGCTCGCAACGCGTTGGGTTTCGATCGCGCCGACTCGACCGAGTTCACTTCGGACACACCGCATCCGGTCATCTGCATGTTGGAAGATCAAAAGACGATCGAAAAGAAAGGTGGCACGATGCGGCTGGGTGCGCACCCGTGTGTGCTCGCGCCTGACTCAAAGTCATCCGAATGTTACGGGGCGTCCCGCATCTCGGAGCGGCACCGTCACCGCTACGAATTCAATCCGGAGTATCGTTCACAGTTCGAGGAGGCTGGAATGCTGCTGGCCGGCACCAGTCCCGATGGCAAGCTGGTGGAAGTCGTCGAGATCCCCGAACACCCGTGGTTCGTGGCGGTGCAATTCCATCCTGAGTTCAAATCGAAACCGCTGGCCCCGCATCCGCTGTTCCAAGGCTTCATCACCGCCGCGCTGCAGCGTCATCACGAGCGTGTACAGATGCAGGTGAACTAAGCTCGTAGTGACCCGATTCATCGGGTCGAGTTCGCGGCAATGCTTTTTCTACGACCGCACAAATGCGGTCACTACGAGCGCACTGTGAATGGCATTCTCAACATCGACAAGCCGCGTGGTCTTACATCGCGAGCGGTCGTGGACACGGTCAATCGGCTGCTGCGTGAGTTAGGTTTCAAACGCGGCACGATTCCAAAGGTCGGCCATGCGGGGACGCTCGATCCGATGGCAACGGGCGTGTTGGTGGTCGGTGTCGGTGATGCGACGCGGTTGATTGAACTCGTGCAGTCGCGGCCGAAGGAGTATCGCGGCACGTTCCTCTTTGGCTGCCGCAGCGATACGGACGACGCGACTGGTCAACTGATTGAAGGGGACGCGGCACGAGCGGCGACGATCTCGCGTGAAGAATTGGACGCCGCGCTCGTGCCATTTCGTGGTCGTATCGAGCAAGTTCCTCCGTCCTTCTCGGCGGTGCATGTTGCGGGACAACGCGCGTATGAACTGGCCCGACGCGGCGAAGAGGTCGAACTGCAAGCCCGGATCGTCGATGTGAAACGGTTGGAGGTCGTGCATTTCGAGTCGCCGGAGTTGACGCTCGACATCGAGTGCGGATCGGGCACTTACATTCGCTCGATTGGCCGAGACCTCGGTGAGCGACTTGGTTGCGGTGCGGTGATGTCGGCTCTGTGCCGCACGCGGATTGGGCCGTTTGAGTTTTCGCAGTCAATTCCCTTGGCTGAGCTCACCGCTGATTCACTCGCTGCGCGGCTACAGCCGTGTTCGGTCGCGGCGGCTCATCTGCCGGCGTATGTCTGCGATGCCGAGGAGATCGCCAACCTGAGTCATGGCCGCGGGATCGTCCCGCGCGAATCGGCCTGGCAGCGAAAGACCGAACCGCGTCCGGAATCGTTTGCGCTCGTTGATGCTGAAGGGACGTTGCTGGCGATGGGCGGTTGGGATCGCCGCGTCCCGGAGTTGCGGCCTCGCGTGAATTTCATTGGCGTGCAATGAGTACTTGCAGCGGCGAGGTTTACGTATCCGTCACCGCGATAGTCACTTACCACGGCGTTTCCATCAGATTGACGATCTGCCGGGCGAGCTGGTTGATCGACTGTTGTGTGGCGGTCGCGAGCGATTGGCCGACTTCGGGGGCGAACTCCGCTTGCGAGCGGAGTGAGAGGAGTTCGGGGCCGATGGGGACTTGCTGCTCGGCCAGGATGCGGCCGGCGCGGAGGTCTTCCCAGAGGACTTCTACGACGAGATTCACTTGCAGTTCGCGCGGGTCATCTTGCTGTGTTTCACCGAGGACGCTTTTGCGGAGATCGATGACTCGGCCGGAGAGTCGCGTGTCAGCCTCGCATTTGACGACTCGGAAGGGCGTGCGGAGTTGGATTTGTTTTTGCACCGCTTCGGTGAGTTGCACTTCGATGCCGCGACGGAATGACTTCGTCTCGAACATCGGCACTTCGATACTGCGCACTTGCGGATCGAAGCCTCCGCCGACCATGTAACCACATCCGGACAACGCCGTCAGCGTGGCGGTGGCGCACGACGACAAGAATGTTCGCCGAGAAAGTGGGCGGGTCATTTTGTGTTCCACGGCATTTCGGGATCGCCGTCGCCGGGCGTTCGACTGTTGACGCTGGGCAGATCGTCGTTGACGCGAGCGCTCGCACCGGTGTCGAAGTCTTCTTCACCTGTGTCGCCATCGGTGGGCTTGCGGAGACGCGGCAAGCTGTTGATCACTCGCGTTCCGATCGACGGCTTCTCCGCGACTGGAGCTTGCAGCTTTGCCAGGATGTCACGCGCTTTCGGGGCGTAGCTGCTCCTGGGATACGTTTCGAGCAACTCTTCGGCGTATATGATCTGTGCCTTGGGCAGGCTCTTGCGGCTGTAGAGTTGGACCAAGTCCCACAAGCGTTGAGCACGTGCCTCTTCGATGCGGTCAAGTTCATCCTTAAGCCGTTCCTTCTCCGGCAGATTGGGGAAGAGCCGCAGCGTACTGGCCTTCAACTGGCGAGCATCTTCGAGTTGCTTGTCGTCGTATCCGGCCCCTTGATAACTCATCAGCTTCACGTGCGAGCCGAGGACGAACGACGTCTGCAAGTGCGGGCTGTTGGGATACTCTTCGCGGAGCATCGAGAAGAAGCGATCCGCCTCCTGATAGTTGCCGACGCGGAGGTAATGGCTGGC
The DNA here is from genome assembly GCA_005778115.1 of Planctomyces sp. GTDB lineage: Bacteria > Planctomycetota > Planctomycetia > Planctomycetales > Planctomycetaceae > SXKJ01. The sequence goes on from SXKJ01000008.1 coordinate 3,607, forward strand.
TGTCAGCATGATCGCGTCATCGGCCAGCGGTCCGCGCGGGTCATACATCCAAATCGACTTGAGCGCGTTGAGCGCTTCGCCCGGCGTATCGAAGGTTGGCCGAGTCTTGTCGATCAGGTTGGGCACCAGGACCGCCGAATGTGGCGGCTTTTGTTTCTTGGGGACTTGAGTGGAACGGGGATCTTCCAGATTCACCGGGGTCACATCGGACGAGGTGGCGAATTCCGGCATCCCCAGCCAAACGCGGCCGATTCCAAACAGCCGCCGCGTCGCCGCGTTCAAATGCCGTGTCGAGGGATATTCCTTCAACAGCACTTCGTAGTAGCCCTTCGCGTCGTTCAGGCGTTCCTCTTTGAAGTAGGTCTCCGCCAGCAAGAACATCGAGTCTTCGCGCACGCGGTTGTGATCTTCCTTGTAGTCAGGCTCGACGCTCCAGAAACGCGCGCTCTGAAAGAACGACTGCTTCTTCTTGGTGAGCGGCTTCAGCAGCTTGGTGGCTTCAGCATATTGCTGATTCTCGTAGAGTTGTTCGGCCTCTTCGTATTGCAGCTGTTGGCGACGCTGTTCATCCTCATCGAGAATCAACGGCTTAGAGTTTTGCGACGGGCGGAAGCGGTCGTACCAGTGACTTTCGCGTGGTGCGTTTCGATCGGCGATCTTCGGGACGACTTCGCGATCGTGGTGCGTGTGGTTGTCTTTGAAGTCGTCTTCGGACTTCTTGTCGCGGCCCAGTCCGAACAGTCGTCGCGGCTCTTTGGGATTGGCCTTGTCGTCGGGATCGACGACGGTCACGTCCGAGTCAGACTCTGGATCAAACGATGGGGGCTGATTTTTGTTTCTCGACAGATCGAGACTACGGCCCGAACTCCACTGCGTCAGCGAGATCGGCGAACCGCTCGTGGCACAGCCAACCAGGGATGCGCACAGCGCGAGCGTCAGGCACGCGGCTGATCGAACAGCGGCAATCGAGCGGTGTGGCATGATGTGGGGAAATCCCAAGACCCAAGCTCCAATGTTCAATGAATGACTAAGTTTCAAATCCCAAATGAATCGTCCACAAGAACGATGGAGACTTGGGACTTCGTCATTCCTTGGTCATTGGGTTTTGGAAAATGGAGTTTTCTGAATTAGAAGGGCAGGAAGCCGAGCATCTTCGGCCGGCGTTGGAGCGGCTGGCAGATACCGGCGGTGAGGAGGTGACGTAGCTCAGACAGGATTTTCGGTGGGACAGGTTCGGTCGGGACGGGAGGAAATTGTTCGGCGGAAAGTTGGTTGAACAGAGATAAGGTCGCCCCCTGAATTGGGTGCGAGGCATATTCCGGTTCGCGGCAGTTCGGGCAGAGCAATCCTCCTTGAGACACCCAGAAGACGAAGTTCGTGTGATCGGCGACGATCTGTCCGCAGGCGAGGCACGCTTGAAAGTCCGGCAGTAAGCCGATCTCTCGCAGCATGACGACTTCAAACCGCAGCACTGGCCATCGGAAATCCGGTTCCGTCGTCAGTCGCCGCAGCGTCGTCACCGCCTCGTCGTACAGAATGGGATGTGGGTCGTATTCTTCGGTCAAACCAGCCAATAACTCGGCGACGTAGTACCCGCCATACAAGCAATTGAGATTGCCCGCCGGCGGCCGGAACCGAGCCATCAACTGGCATTCGGTCAGAATGTCCAGCCCCCCCGATGACTTCCGCAGGAACACTAGGTGAGATTCCGCAAGCAGATCAAGAGCGGTTTCAAACGGCCCTTTGAGCCGCTTGGCTCCCTTCGCAATCGCGGAGATTTTTCCGAAGTCGCGAGTAAACAAAGTGACCACACGGCTGGACTCACTGAAGTCCGCCAGGCGAATCACGAGGCCGGTTGTTTTCTCAGCAGACATCTGTGGAACGATCAGGCGTTGGCCTGTCCTTGGCTTTCATTGAATGCGGAAGTCGGAATGCGTTGAGGACGAACACAGCCGCTGCCTTATACCTTGCGCGGCCACAAACGAGCCGGAAGATGTCCGCCCGCAGAAGGACCTGGAAGTCGATGTCGCAGCGGCGACAGATCTCGGCGACGTGCGCGAGCTTGAGCCGGTATTCCGGGTCTTCGAGATCCCGGTCGTC
>SXKJ01000073.1 GCA_005778115.1 Planctomyces sp.
GCGGCGGATCACGTCGCCGTTCATGATCTGCACATGGTAGATGTCGAACAGCAGCTTCATGCGCGGCGAGTCCACTCGGCGAATCAGCTCGACGCAGAAGTCCACGTCGTCGCCGAAGTAGCCGGGATGGCCTTTCATCGGGTGGCTGCTGTCTCGCGAGTTGAGATGCTCCAGGCAGAGGTTGATCTTCTTTTCCTCGGCGTAGGCGCTGGCCTGCTTCCAACACTCGACGCAGTTTTTCGCTCCCTGTTCGTCGGAGATCCCTTTCTCACGCATGCCGGTGAACGTGATAACGTTCTCGCACTGATGCTCGACGGCTAGGTCGATGCTGGCTCGCAGCTTCGTCAGGCAGAATTCGTGGTTTTCGTGGTTGAACGGGCCGCGAGCGAACCCGTGACTGCTGACCAGCGAAATCTTCAAACCCAACTTTCGCACAGCCGGATAGTGCTCCGCGCTGATCCCTTCGATCGCCTCCAAGCCGATCTCGCGGCAGTGCTGAGCCAACTCAACGGCGGGCATCGGATTGAAGCACCAGCCCATCACCGATTGCCGAATGCGACCGTTGCGAATCTTGAAATTCGGTTCCACCGGCCGGTCCGCAGCGATGCTCGTCGCCGTCCCAACGGCAACTATTCCGGTCGCCAACGTGCCAACTGCGGTCTTGATGAGGTCTCGTCGATTGAGTTGCGAAGTCATGAGATAGCTCCTGGAATTAATTCGATGGCGCATGAGCAATCGTAGTGATCCGATTTATCGAATCGCTCTCGACCCCATTAATGGGGACACTACGAGCGCAATTGTCGCTTCAGATTACTCAACAGAACTGATGGCTCCCAGAATACCATTGGTCGCTCGCATGTAATCGGAGGGAGCGATGAAGATCTGCAAGCCGCGTTGGCCGGCGGAGATCGAGACCACGTCGAAGAGTTCGAGTGTGTCGTCGATGTAGACTGGGTATGCCTTCTTTGCTCCGAGCACTGTGACTCCGCCGCGGATGTAGCCGGTGAGCGGTTGGACTTCTTTGAGTGTCACCGGTTCGACTTTGCGATCGCCGGTCAGTTTCGCAAGCGCCTTCAAATCCAATTGGCAATTGCCGGGCACGACGGCGAAGGAGACGCCGTGGCGATCTCCGCGGACGACGAGCGTCTTGAAGACTTGCTCCAGCGGCAGGCCGACTTTGCGAGCCACCGTCTCGGCCGAGAGGTCTTCGGGATCGACGTCGTAGCTGCGGAGTTCGTACTCGATCTTCATCGAGTCCAGCAGTCGAGCGGCGTTGGTTTTCATGGGGCAGCCAGCGAGACGCAGACGATTTCTTCGTCGTTGCGACCGAAGACGTGACGATTGGCGAAGGCGGGGTGCGACCAGACGATTTGGCGTCCGCCGGCGTTCCCTGTCGGCTTGAGCAAGTTCGCTCGACTGAGTTCTTCGTAACCCTTGGGGGTAAGCTTCGCGATGATCAAGTCTCCCTGTTCGTTCGCGATGAAGTAACGGTCGGCGTGTTGAACCAGGAACGCATTCGCCCAGCGAGCGTTCCGCGCCTTATCTGCTCCGGTGGCGGTGAGGTCTTCCCAAATGCGTTTGCCGGTATTGGCCTCCAAGCAACGAAGCTGGCCGTAGCTGCAAACTCCGTAGATGTGTCCGTCTTGAATGAACGGCGTGGGCATGATCGAGTGCAGTCCGTCGGTCCTCTTCTCGTCCTGTCCTTTGCCGCGCCAGAGTTCCGTCGCCCCCGACTGGTCGCCATTGAGCTTGAGCATCATCGGGCCGTTGTAGAACGACGTCACGAACAACAGGTCGCCCGACTTGCGTGGCGTGGGAGCGGTCAGTCCTTCTTTAGAACCGAACGGGAACGACCACAGCTTCTTTCCGGTTTCAGGATCGAGCGCATTGACCGCATCGGGCAACCAGACGATGAGCTGCCGGACTCCGGCCGATTCGTAGATCATCGGTGGACCGTAACCCGCTCCGTGCGAGCCGGTGGCCGAGAGGGCTCGCCACAGTTCCTTGCCGGAGTCTTTGTCGAACGCGACGACAGCGGTCCCCTCACCACCGACCAGGCAGATCAACCGATTGCCGTCGATCAACGGATGCGACGCGAAGCCCCAAGTCGGAGTCACGCGGATGCCGTATTCCTTCTTCAGCTCCTTCGACCACGCGACCGCACCGTCCTTCGTGCCGAGGCAGAACAAATGCCCTTCAGCACCGAGCGTGTAGACTTTGTCGCCGCTCACCGTCGGAGTGCATCGCGGCCCGGCCGGATAACTGACGGTGTAGACGCACGGGTAGGTGTGCTTCCAAAGGATCTCGCCCGTCTCGCGGTTCAGACAGAGAACTCGCTCGGAAGAGGGGACTGGTTTTCGCTCAAACGGATTCGGCGAATCGGCCCCTTCGAGGATGACGCGATCGGTGATGTAGACGTGATCGCCGACCACAGCCGGCCCGGCATATCCCGATCCAATTGGCGTGCGCCACTTTCGCGTGAGCCCCTTCGCCGGAAGCCGTTCGACGATGCCGGTCTCGCGCCAGACACCATCGCGTTGCGGCCCCAACCATTGCGGCCAATCATCCGCACGCACGGCGGTTGAACTCAGCAGGAACAGGAACATCCAAAGCGTTCGTTGACGTAACATGACTGACTCCTGAAGACACGCGGGGTGAATTGCGGTTGCAAAACCTAGCACGACGCGCAAGCGAGTGGCCATTTCGTCGGAAACACAACCACTCGCTCGCGCGTCGTGCTGGTTATGAAACAGTCCCTACAGAGTTTGAAGCGATCGCATCAGCCTGAAAAGTCTCTTCGCGATCTTTGCGCCCTTCTGTTCCAAATCCGGTTTCGTTTGGAACAGAAGCGAGCAAAGGGCGCGAAGTCGAACAAGTTATCGCTAAGCGTTTTGTGTGACGGTCATCTACCGTCCCAGTTCGTCTGCCAGTTGTCCGGCGTCGTAGATCTTGTGCATCGCTTCCAGCATTCCGGCGGAGTGAACCGAAATCGCTCGCCCGCCGACGTCGGACGAGTGGCGGAATTCGTTGGCGAGGGCCGGGATGTTGGAATCGAAGATCAGCCCCACGAGTTCCCCCGCGCGATTCACGACAGGGCTGCCGCTGTTGCCGCCGACGCCGTCCGCTGTGGCGGCGAAGTTGAGCGGCGTCGAAAGTTCGAGTCTCGATTTGCGATCGTGCCAAGTGCGGGGCAGTTTCCATGGATCTTGTCCGCCGTGAGCGGTTTCGTGCTCGAACGCTTCGCCCATCGTCGTCCACGCTGGGATCGTCGTGCCGTTGTCGTCGATGCTCTTCACGGTGCCGAAGGCGAGCCGCAATGAGAACGTCGCGTCGGGATAGACCGACGTGCCGAACTTGGCGAATCGCAGCTTGGCGATCTCCGCATAGGCTTGGCGTTCGATTTCCTCCACCGAAGTCTCGAACTCTTTGCGGACCAACCGCGAGCGATCGTCGATGTCGCGAGCCAGCACGATCATCGTGTCGGTCGAGGATTCAATCGTCTTCCAGCCACCAGCCGCGATTCGCTTTCGTTCTTCCAAATCTTTCAGCTTTGTGCCGTTGACCAGTTCCACCGCTCGCGCGACCGTTCCTTTGCCGGCCAGTGCTTTTCGCAGGACATCCGGTTCGTGTTCGAGTTCCTCCAACAACAAGGCGAGCGAATCGGTGAGCTTGGCTCGTTCGAGGTCTTCATAAATCGGCGCGGGTGAAAAGACTTTTCGCTTGAGCGATTCGCGGCCGGAGTCGCGGTACTCGGCCAAGCGTTTCTCGTTGGGCTTCTCGTCCTCGGCCGCCATGCGCACCAATGACCGAGCGATGCTGAAGAGATCCGAATAAAAGCCCGCACCGGTTTCGAGCAACATGTGTCGCTTGAAGAGATGCGCGTGATGCGCGTTCGCGGCGGCGATACGGTCCCAAGGATCGGAGTTTGAGATTTGGGATTTCAAATTTGAGTTTTCAGATTTCAAATCGCCACCAAATCTCAACTCCACTTCTGCCGACTTCTTCGCGTCGAACAATCGCGGATCGTGCAGCGACTGCATCTGGCCGACCGATCGCTTGCGGCTGTTCTGTACTCCGAAGAGATCCTTCTTGGCTCGGCGAGCGAACTCCTCGCCATCAGCGGCGAATTGTTGCAGCAGGATTTCTCTCCGACGCAGCAGGTTCAGCAGAGCCGGGAAGCGCACGTCGCGCTGGAACTTCAACGCATCGACGGTCAGCAGTCGGCTGGTCCGAGCGGGATGGCCGGATACGAACACCAACTCGCCATCGGCCGCCCCTTTGGCGGACCACTTCAAGAAATGTTCGATCTTCACCGGTTGGCCGTTCTCGTAGACGCGGAAGATCGCCATATCGAGATCGTGCCGAGGGAACTCGAAGTTGTCCGCGTCACCGCCGAAGAACGCGATGGAAAACTCCGGAGCGAAGACCAGCCGCACGTCGGTGTATTTCTTGTAGCGATAGAGGTGATACGCGCCGCCTTGATACAGCGTGATGACATCGCTGCGGAGTTTCGTTTGCTCGGTCGATTCCTTCTCGATGTTGGCGATCGCCGCCGAACGTGCCGCCTGAGCCTTGTCCGCCGGTTCGGCCGCGACCGCTTTGTTGATGCGATCGGTGACATCCACGATTTCAACAAGCTGATTGAGTTCCAAATCCGGTGCGGGAACTTCGTCAGCATTCGTCTTCGCGAGAAAGCCGTCGCGGTAGTAGTTGTGCTCGGCGGTCGAAATCTTCGCGAGCGTGTCGGCGGCGACATGATGATTGGTCAGTACCAGCCCATTGCTCGACACGAACGAGCCCGATCCACCGGAGTTGAATCGCACCGACGAACGCATCAAGTGGTCCGCCCATCCGGCTGGCGGCTCGAAGCCGTAACGCTCTTTCAGGATCTTCGTCGGCAGTTGGTTGTAGACCCACATGCCCTCGTCGGCGTTGGCCGCGTTCATCACCAAGGTTGAAAGAACTGCCAGAAGGAAGGCCAGATATCGAAGCGCGAGTGGCATCGTAGAAAGCTCCTGGTTGTGAAACGGGATGTCATTTGGTTTCGCGCGTAATCCGCACTGGCCAATCGTAGTCTGGCGAGTTGCTTCCGTCGTTGTCGTAGGGTTGAACAAGCTCGCTTCGAGCGCCGGCCCACCAACATTGACATCATTGATCGGGTTGTTCGTTTGATGGTGGGCCGGCGCGGCGAAACGCCGCTGGTCCCACCCTACATGTCGTTATGTCGGTGAGTTTCGATCAGCGGGCGGAAGTAGGTGTCGTGGCGGCTGATCATTGAGCCGGCGATGCGGGCGCTGATCGAGGCATTGCCGGCGTGGCCTTCGACGATCCAGGCGGTGCCAGAGACTTCGCAGTCGTCGATCAGGCGGCCAGCGAGCTTTTCGATCTTCAATTCAGCGAAGCGACTCGCGGCGATGGTGAAGCCGCGCTCGCTGGCTTCGATCAGCAGCAGTCGAGTCGATGTGCCGACGAGTCCGCTCTTTCGTTCGCCGACCGGCAGTGCGATCTGCGCGGGCCATGCGATGGTGACTCCTGAATAGCCGAATTGAATGGACTCATCGGTCGCTAACTCGGCCAGAGCGACTTTGGCGACGAGCACTTCCAGGTTTGAGCCGGGGGCCTCCTTGGGAAGCAGCGACGCCAAAGTGTCGCCGTATTCGCGGTCGAGTTGTTTCTTCGCCTTCGCAAAATCCTGACCGAGGAAGACGGCAGTTTCCAAAACGATCTCGTCCGGTTGCACGTCCCACGGCCGAGATCGCGCGGCGAGGCGGCACAAGTCGGCGACGTACTGCGAGACCGTCGGCAGCGAGACATCGAGATCGGGCGGTTCGAAGGCATACGGCGGGTTCGCGGTGGTCTCTTCGAGCAAGTTGCGGCGTTGATGCTCTTCGAGTTTGTGAAACAGCTCGGCGAAGTTCAGCCGCGTGGCGAGGTCATCCAGCGGACAGCCTTTGACGCAGATCAAGAACGCGGCCAGCGATGTCGCCGCTTTGAGTGGTTCGTCGTGCAGTTCCACCGTCGACTTGTCGTGGACGGTCGCCGGCAGCGTGTCCGCGAAGTGCAGCTTCAGCCCCAAGCGTTTCTCGACGCCGCCGCGCCAGTCATCGACCAGCTTGCGAGTCTTGCCGTGGATGAACGACTCAAAGAAGCGTTCCAATCGCCTCGCAATCTGTTGGCGATCCGGCAGAGCGAGTGTGTCGTGAGCCTCGATCAGCGGCTGCACGTTGTGATGTGTCGATAGACAGCGATAGAGGAAGACGCGGTCGTATTCGCTGCGGAGTTGCAACGCGCCGACTTCGCGCAGGGCTTGAGCGAGGTTTTCGCGCGATAGCGGGAAGCGACTCATGAGGTCGGTCAGTTCGGCGGCGTAGATCCAGTTTGGATCTCGATGCCGGAATTCGCCGCCGTAGATGCTGGCCACCTCGAAGCCGATGACGCGCACGACTTCATTCAGCAGCGAGACCGCTTGTTGATCGATCAACCAATTCGTCGCCGCCTTCGTGCCTCGCTTGCCGAGTTCTGTCAGTGCCCACGACAGCCCCAACGTCACGGGCGTCGCTCCCGCGATCCAGCGGCCGACATACGAGGCCGTTTGCATGTAACCAAAATAGGGCTGTGCCGAGTTGTAGAGGTCATACGCCTTCAACGCCTTCTGCAAGTAGCCGTGCAGCGTGTTGAGGTTCTGATCTTTCGGACTGAGCGGCAAACGCTCCAGCACAACGAGCAGATGCAGGCACGCCCGGCTGCCCGCGCGGAGCAACTGATCGAGACTCGTTTCGAGCAGCGGGTTCTCGACGTCTGGCCGATAGACCTGAGCGACTCGAACCACGAAGGCCTGAGCCTCATCGCGAATGCGGCGGCCGTCGAGCTTTCCGTCCTGCTTGTAGACCCCTTCTCGCAACCGCTGATAAAGCTGCTGAGACTCTTCGTTGATGATTTCCAAAACGCGCTGGTCTTGCGCGGATAACTCACGCGGAGTCTCGGTCGGCGTGTTGTCGTCCGGCTGCGGGTACTCCAGCCACTCGCGAAAGTTGACCAGCCGATTCGCGAGATGTAGCTCGCGTGCGTCCAACTGCCGAGCACGATCGGTGAGCTGATCTTTCGTGTCCTCCAGAAACTTGTCGAGCTCCGCACGTCGTTCCGAGAGTTCTTGTCTTTCGGCTTTGATCGCTTCCCGCTCGGCCGCCAGTTCCTGATCGACATCGCGGATGCGACGCTTCGCACAAACGGCTCCAGCGGCTGCGGTGACGCCGACGACGATCAACGCTGAGGCTGGCAACCCGAATGGTCCGGTCAACGCCAAGTACGTTGCCGAACTCCAAGCGATCGCGGCTGTGATCAGGCAGAACAGCCATGTGGCGGAGCGTGATGTCATGGAGGTGCCTCAAACGATTTTCGTAAAGGAGCTGCTTTTATTCTCTGGGATTGGCCACAAAAAACACAAAAGGTCACGAGAAGAATGCCTTGGGAGAATCGGTTTCAGAACTCGGAAGTCCGTGAGATCGCAGTACCGCGACCGTTAGGGGGCGGCCTGTTCTCAACAGATCGGGCCGCTCCCTAACGGTCGCGGTACGGTTTTGAAACCGCTTCCAGGATGTTGCGACGCGCCACCTCTCGTTCCTCTTCGTGCCTTTTTGTGTTTTTCGTGGCCATCCAATTCAGAAGAGTCGCAACTGTCCCGAACTCGGCACCGGAGGCTTGAAGTACCGTGTCTCTAGCGGCGGCCGAGTCTCATCCAGTCGATACTTCTTCGCGAAAACGCGAAACGTCTGAGCGATCTGTTCGGCGATCTGTCCCTCGCCTCGGCGGCGCGAGCCGAATTGCGAATCGTTCAGCTTGCCGTCTCGACATTGCCGGATCAGCGATTCGATTTTGTCTTTCTTCGACGGCAGAGCTTTCGCCAACCAATCGGTGAAGACCGGCCGCACGATCAGCGGCAATCGCAGCAAGACGTATTGAGCCACGACCGCTCCGGCCTCTTTCGCCGCGGCCAGGATCGCCGGGATCTCACTGTCATTCAGACCGGGAATCACTGGGCCGATTATCACACCGGTCTCGACGCCGCCGGCCGATAATTCGCGGATCGTTCGCAGCCGCGCTTCAGGAGAACTGGTGCGCGGTTCGAGCGTCCGAGCTAACTCCGCATCGAGCGTCGTGACGCTGAGCATGACCTTCGCCGTGCGTTGTTTGGCCATCGGTTGCAGCACGTCGAGGTCGCGCGCGACCAGCGCGTTCTTCGTGACAATGCCGATCGGCTGACCGCACTCCGCCGCGACTTGCAGGCAGCGGCGTGTCAGTTGCAATCGGCGTTCGATCGGCTGATAGCAGTCCGTCACACCGGAGAACGCGATCCACTCCGGCACATAGTCATCACGAGCCAGCCAATCGCGGAGCAACTCTGGCGCGCGCTCCTTCACCACGATGCGGCTCTCGAAATCGAGTCCCGCATTGAAGCCGAGATACTCATGAGTCGGCCGCGCGTAGCAGTAGACGCAACCGAGCTCGCAGCCTCGGAAGGGCTTCACACTGTAGCGAAACGGGATGTCGGGACTGTCGTTCTCGCTGACGATCGACCGCGACTGATCGACCAGAAACTGCGTCTTCACCGGCCGCTCGTCAGGCGAGTCCTCGTCCGCGAGATGATCGAAGTCACGCTCGGCATGAAACTTCTCGAACCGATTCGGCGGATCGGCCTGAGCGCCTCGGCCATGACGTTCGAGTTCATTGAGCATGGCGGGACGCCTCCGTGGCACGCGGCATTCGACAGGGATACTCTGCCGCAGATCGAATTGCTTCTCGTAGGTCAGGCTTTCCAGCCTGACAGAGTGGCGCAAGACGCCGTCAAACTCAAATCGGGTCAGCCTGGAAAGGCTGACCTACAAAATCTTCACGAGGCTCGCCATGACTTACAACAACGTGGTCGTCACGGTCAAAGACGAACAAGATGTCCCGGAAATCCGCTCGCTGCTGCTGGAGCAAACTCGGCTTTCGCGCCTGGAGCCCGGTTGCGAACGATTTGAGCTGTATCAGTCGCAGACCGACGCGAAGGTCTTCATTCTGGTCGAACGCTGGAGTACGCCCGAAGCGCTCGATCAACACCGGCTGGCGAAAGCCTACACCGAGATCTACAAGCCGAAGGTGCTGCCGAAGGTCGATCGCACGCCGTATCCGTGCAACTTGCTGGAGCCGTAACTCTTAATTGCTCCGACCGACCTGCCGGGCTTGGCCCCAACGGGGACGGACTCGAAAGCCCAGGGCGGCAGCCCTGGGAAACGAACGAATGAAATCGGAAAGGCCCAACGGGCCGTGACCCATACGGCAGAACGCAACGAGTCACGACCCGTTGGGCCTTTACGTTTTCTTTTGTGGCCCGGACCCAGGGCTAGCGCCCTGGGCTTTCGAGTCATGCCCCCTTGGGGCTGAAAACAAGCCGATGGAGTCACCCGTGAAGGTCATGCTCATCCTTGGGTTACTGCTGTTCCTGGTCACGGTGGTGGGCCACGGGATTTGGGTGTTCGTTGCGTTCGTGTTCCGCAGTCTGGCCGAACCGACTCCGCCAACACGGCCCGTGGCTCCGATCACTCCGCCGAAGAAAAGGTGTCAGTATTGCGGAGCATTGTGCGCAGCGACCTTTCAGAATTGTCCGAGGTGCGGCATTCCTGTCGAGGGGCAACCACCGTCGCTGGCGAAGCACCTGCGAAACCTGCAACTCCAGGCGGATCTGTTGCTGGCCGAAGAAGTGCTTTCGCTGGAACAGTTCGAGACAGTGCGAGCAGTTCTGCAACAAGCGATCGACAAGTTCAAACCCACGGATGCCGAGACACCTGATGCGGAACTGCCAACGCTCGAAGTGGCCGACGTCGTCGAACCGGCGGTTTCCGACGTGGGGCAGATTTTCAACTTGCCCGTGACGGACAGGCAGGTTGAAATCCTGCCCCACAACATACGCTCAAACTGGACCGACTGGCTGCAAGCGTTTCTCGAAGAAAAGAACATCCGCTGGGGCGAACTGCTGGCCGGCATGCTGATCGTCGGCAGCTCGGTCGGCCTGGTGATCAGCCTGTGGTCCACGTTGCGAAACGCGATTCCGTATTTCCCCGCGCTCTGCTTCTTGGCCGTGACCGCAGCGATTCATGGAGCGGGTCTCTACACGCTGCGGCATTGGCGACTGAAGACGACCAGTCGCGGTCTGTTGACGATCGCATTGCTGCTGGTGCCGCTGAATTTTCTCGCGGCAATCGCGCTTTCTGAGCAACGTTCCGCGACCGATCCGCTGTATCTCACGGCGGTGGTGATTGGTGTCGTGGCTTATGGCTGGATCACTTGGTCGGGCACTCGCGAGCTGATGCACTTCGGAGCGGCTTGGTTATCGCTGGCGGTGCTTGGCTGCGCGCTCGGTCAGTTGATGATCGGCCGTCTGACATCGGCAGGGCTGAGCACTATCGAACCGACCGGCTTATTTGCGTTGCCGTTAGCGACCTACGTCGTGGCTCTGCTTGGTACGTCACAGTTCGCGGCGCGGTGGCGCAGGCTGTCGCCGCGCCGTGTCGAGAGCTTGTATCGCTTGTTGGGGATCGCGTTTTTCTCGCTGGCGGTGGCGCTCAGCCTGTTGCTTTGGAAGTCGCAGGCCGTCCTTGACACGCTCAGCCGATTGTCGCCGTGCGTGAGTCTCGCGGCCGCGATGGTCGTGGGAGTGCCAGGCCGGTTGCTGCTGGAGCGTGGCGTGCTCGGCGCGGGTCTCCTGACCCCGCCGCTGACCGCGACCGCAGGTCTCCCCGATGCGGGCAACACGATTTCCACGGACCACGCGACTCTGGAGAACTTCGGTCCAGAAAAGCGGCGGGGGCAGGAGACCCGCGCCGAGCGCGGAACTACGAACCAGGACATCGCGGCAACCGCTGTCACGTTGGTCGGCGCGATGCTGATGGTCGTCGCGGTGGTGCTCGCCTGGCCGGACCCGGAACGATTGATCGCGGTCGGCGTGGTGAACTTTCTCGCGCTGAGTTGGTTCGGATTCGCAACCGGCTTGGCTTCACTGCACGTCCCGGCGTTGGCGAGTCTCTCGCTGGCGGGACTGATTGCCTTTCAGCGGTTCGGCCAGTCGATCGACGGCGCGGGGGTTTCCGAAGACCGGAATCTGATTGAGACAATGCTGCTCGGCCGCAGCGGAGTGGTGTTGGCGTTGATGTCGTTGCTGACGGTCTTCGTCGCGCGGTTTTTGGCAGCAGACGAGCGGGGTGGCGTTAGGCCCCCGGTGAACTCGCCACAGGACCGGGGGGCTGACGCCGCCCCGCTCGCCAATGCGTCGATAATGTATCTCATCGCAGCGGCGGGGATGGCAGTGCTCAGTTTGGGGATCGCAGGCTATGCCGGCTTCTGGCCGCACGTCGTGCAACCGAGCATTGACCGTTCGCTGCCGACGCTCGTGTTCCTGCTGTTCGGCATCGCTGGGATGGTGGCGAATGAACGGCTCAAGCGAATCGAATTCGCGTGGGCCGGCGCGGTCGTGTGGCTGGCGGTCTTCCTGCACGGACTCGGTTGGAACATGCACGTTCGCGAGTGGTTCGATGGATTCGGATTGTTGCCGAGCCGTCCCATCGTGGTGGCGTTGCTTTCGTTTGCGACTTGGTCATTAAGCTGCGCGATCGTCGGCAAGTATCGCGATCGGTTTGTCGCCCCTTGGTCTGCCGCCAGCGGACGGGCAATCGTTGTTGCACTGTTCGCGATGCCGTGGAAAGTCTGGGGCGACTTAGGCCCGCACGCGATTTACCTCGGCTGGGTTGCCGCGATGTGTCTTGGTCAGGCGCATCTGTGGCAATCGCGGAAACTGTTTTCATTGAGCCAAGCGGTCGCGTTCCTCGCGGCCAGTTTGGGAGTCGCGTCATTCGCTCAACATGCGGACTGGTGGATCGCGCACGGAAATGATGTGCCCGCTCTCTTCGACGTGCGTCACGGACAGTGGCAGATCACAGGGCTGGCGCTGGCCTGCATGCCTTGGGTTTTGTGGCGTCGCTTCGGCGGTCGCTGGGCGGTGCTGGCGCAGTGCAGTGATTGGAAATTGGATCGAGTGTTATTGCCGGTTCTCGTGATTTTGTTCGCGGGACAGACTTGGTCCGGGCTATGGCCGGGGCTTGGCTTTGAGATCATCCGGCTGAATTCCATTCTGTCGTGGCGTTGGGACCGAGTAATCGCATTTTTGTTTGGTTGGGGTGCGGTGTGTTGGTCCGTGGAAGAGGTGACTCGAAGTTGGTTCCGGCGGTGGTGTCCCAGTCTACCGACGGAATTTCGCGTTCCATGGTTGTCGGAGTTGCTCACGTTGTTGTTGGCGTTCTTGATGTTTGTCTGGCCGAATGTCGTTTGGAGCGGCGCGCATCATGCGAGTTTGTGGAACTCTTGGCCGCGCTCTCGCGAGTTGTATTTCGGGACAACCGCCTGGTGGCCAGTCGCGGCGAGCGTGAGCGTTTTGATCGCCATGTTGTTGGAGCGACGTCGTTGGCTGCCGGTCGCTGGTCTGATTGTTGTGAGCTGGGCGGCGGTGCTCCAAGCCAACGTGTGGCATGACCAACTCGCTGCGCTACGCCACGGGGATAATGACATCGTCACGGGTTTGCTGTGGTCGCTCACTGGCCTCACGGCGATCGTGATGGTCGGAGGTTGGTTGGTTCAGAAACTCACCCGAAGCGTCAGCATTGAAGTCGCGCAGTTCTCAGCCCCGAAGGGGGCGGAATTCAAAAGCCCAGGGCGCAGCCCTGGGAAACAGACCGCTTTCAAGCCACTAAGCCCCGAAGGGGCGAAACAAAATGAGTCTCACCCCTTCAGGGCTTTTCAAATTCCAATCGCTCAAAACCCAGGGCTTCGCCCTGGGCTGCCGAGTTTCGCCCCTTTCGGGGCTGAAAACAGTGCAACTTCAACACGGACGCGGCGGGTTCGTTGGCGAGAACTCCATGCGTTGGCTGAGTCAGCCGCGGGGATTGCCCTCTGGCTTTGTTTGCTGCCGGCGACTGTGTTGATGCGGTTGGAATGCGAAGCCTGGTTGATGCACGCTCGACCGTTGGCGACTGAGGTCGGTCTACGATTGGGCGAAGTCGGCACCGCGTTCGTCTGCATCTTGCCGATGATCGCGTGGACGATCTTGCTGATATGGCAAGCGGCTCGGCAACGCTCGGCGACGGTGATGTTCGGAGCGTCCCACGCCTGGGTGTTGGGGTTCGCACTGATCGGCTTGATGATGTTCTATCGGCAGCCGACTGGCGGCGATGTCGCCGCGCTGGCTCGGTTGCTGCAATGGTCTATATTGGGATTGGGGACATTTTCGTTGTTGTGGTTCTGGCGGCGTGAGTCTGTCGAACCGATGGTGCCATCCTGTTTCGATCGGCGACTCGATTTCTCGAAGTCCACTCCCTGGCTGTGGCATCAACTCTGGAGTTGGGCCAGCTTGTTGATCGTCAGTGGAATCGCGGCGATTCAGGTTTTCTCGCTGCCGTTCTTCAACTCTGAGCGTCTGGCCGTTTTCGTGCCTTTCGGTGGCGCGATGAGCCATCTCGGAGTTCTCGTGTTGGTGATCGCGGCGTGGCTTACGGAGAAGACTCGGACGAATCGCCTCCATTCGCTGGGACTGGCGTTGCTGGCGTGGGTGCCTCTGCTGGCGGCGTCGCCGGTTGCCAACATTCGAATGGTGATGGGGGCCGAACTCTGGAAGCCGCATCACGTTTGGGTAGTCGGCTGGCTGGTGCTGGCCGTTGGATGGTCGGCGGCACGAATTGGTTTAGCGATTGGACGTAGCCCGACCCCTTGTGGGTCGGTTAGTTCCTTCGATGATTCAAATCGACCAGACCACAAGGGCCTGGGCTACGGGGTGTCGGAATCTGCAGCGGCAACATTGTGGCCGGACGCGGCCAGCATCGGAGTTGTCGTCTTAGCTCTGCGCGAGTTTTGGTTTCGCGAGTCGGTCGCTTGGTCCGCGGTGTGTGTGGCCATCCTTGCCGCGAACGCTTCAGTATTGGCTTGGATGAATCGCTCGCAATGGCGAGTGGCCGCTTCGATGGCGTACGCGGTCCTGGCGACCGTGATGGCGTGGCGTCCGGAAGTCGGTGGCTGGCTGCAACGCGTGAATCCGGAAGACGTGACGTGGTGGGAGGCGGGATTGATCTCGCTGGGCGTCGCCGCGTTGGCGTGGCAGATCGTTGAGGTGTGGTGGCAACGTCGGCGCGGAGAGCGGTTTGACCCCGTCTGCAAAGTGGCGGCGTGTCGGTCGGTGGCACGAGTCGTGTTGGGGGCCGGATTGCTCTTTGTCTTTTGTGCTGTATTGGTCCATGCAGGGAAAGCTCATCGCGGACTGCGCGATGCTCAGGAGTTGTTTTGGAATGTGCATCCGCTGGCGGGCGGGCTGATATGTTTTGGCGTGGCGATGACGTTCGTGGTGTCGGCGTGGGATCGGTACTCAAAGACGACGGTGGCGGGGTTGTATGGCTCAATCTGGCTGGCGCTGCTGCTGATGTTCGAGTCGCGTGCGCTGCCAATGTCTGAGCATTGGTCAGTTTGGGCCATCGGCCTGATGGCGGCCGATGTGGCGATCGTCGGCGCGGCATGGTGGCAAGTGAAGGGGTCGGGAGTCTTTTTCGCGCCGCCTGCATCGACAACGAATACTTCGTTACCGGATGGCGGCGTGAAAGAGACTCCCGACCCCGTGACGCTCGGCACGAGTTGGCGGAATCGGCTGGCGGGTGCGGAGCAATGGATTTCGAATGCTCAATTGGCCTGGGCCATTGTTGCCAGCGTGTTGGCAATCTTCGGCGTGTTGAACTTCGGCGATCGCTCGCTGCGGTTGTGGTGTGTCGCAAGCGCGGCGGTGCTCGTGCCGGGGATCGCGGCGCTCGCGAGTTCGAGACGACGTGAACTGTTTCAGCGAGTTGCTCTGGGATTAGGAGCGGTCTGGGCCGTCGACTGCCTGTGGGCGTTGATGGAGCCGCAACCGCGTGTCGACTTCTGGTTGCAGCGTTCGATTCGGGCGCTCGAAGCGTTGGCGGTGACGGCGTTCGTGTACGGCGTGGGATTGGTGCGCGTGATTCGTGCGGAAAGCGACTGGTGGAGTGCGGTGCAACGTGCGGCTCGTGATGCGGGTGTGTTGGCGATCGTCGCGCTGATGTTTGTGTTGACCCTGGAGGCTTGGTGGTTTGATCCGGTCAATGGTGCTCCGGTGACCGGATTGCAGATCGCGCTGGTCGCGGTTGTGCTCGTTGGGTTGGCGGTGGCGTTGTTGACGATGGCGCTGACCGATGGCGAATTTGAAACCGAATCCGTGAGCGGCACGGCGCTAGCCGCCGGTTCGTTTGCATCGCCACCGGGGGCTAGCGCCCCGCCGCTCAGTTTCACTCCTCAAGCGTTCGTCTATGCGGCTGAGGTCGTCGTCGTTTTGTTGTTCCTGCACTGCTATCTGACGATGCCGGGGTTGTTCCGAGGTTACTTGCAGCCGTACTGGCCGCTGATCGTGATGGCGATAGCGTTCGCCGGAGTCGGGGCCAGCGAACTTTGTCAGCGAGCGAAGCTCAACGTGTTGTCCGAGCCGTTGCAGAACTCGGCGGCATTGTTGCCATTGATTCCGACGTTGGGGTTTTGGGTGGCGACTTCGCGCACCGATTATTCATCGGTGCTATTCGCGGCCGGGTTGGTCTATGTCTGGTTGAATCTGCGGCGGCGGTCGTTTTGGTATGTGCTCGCGGCATCGCTGGCGGGCAACTTCGGTTTATGGTCACTTTGGTCCGAGCACGGCGTCGACCTGTTGGTGCGGCCGCAGGTGTGGTTGATTCCGCCAGCAATCTCTGTGTTGGCGGCAGCGCAGTGGAATCGGCAGCGACTGACAGAGGCTCAATTGGCGGCGATCCGGTATCCGGCGATCACGTTGTTGTATGTCAGCTCTGCCGGAGAAATGTTTTTGACCGGTATCGCGGAAAGTTTCTGGCTGCCGGTCGTGCTGATGGTCCTGTCAGTCAGCGGCGTGTTGGCGGGCATCTGGCTGCGCGTGCGAGCGTTCTTGTATCTCGGCGCGTCGTTCCTGCTGTTGTCGCTGGTGAGCATGGTGTGGCACGCGGCCGAAGCGATCGACCACACTTGGCCGTGGTGGGCGTTTGGCATCGGGCTGGGCTTGGGAGTACTGACGCTGTTCGGCCTGTTCGAGCGAAAGCGCAACGAGATGCTGCGTCTGCTGGGCGAGCTACGAACGTGGGAGCGGTGATTCATTTAGCACGACGCGCCAGCGAGTGGCCGGTAACACCGGGTTTCGGCCACTCGCTGGCGCGTCGTGCTGCATTGGAGCCGATCGGGCCGCCTGCACTACGCATACAGCGGCGTCAGGCGGCTGAGCGATTTCTCGAACTGCGGCAGCAGTTTTTTGTAGAGCTTGGTATGTTCGGGATTCGGCTCGACGCGGTCAGTGAGTTCGACATGCTTCGCCAACAACTCCGCGAGTTTGATCTTGTCGCCCGCTTCGCGACGAGCCATCAGCAGGGCGAGATATGCGGCTCCGCGAGTGGCGGCTTCATCGGCGTTCTGCGGTTTGGCAACGGGGACTCCGAAGACGTCGGCGATGATCTGCGGCCAGAGAGCATTGCGCGAGCCGCCGCCGCTGACGACGATTTGATCGAGCGATTTCAAACCCATCTCTGAGAAGCCGACTCGCAGCGTCAGGCTGGTCGCTTCGAGACTCGCGCGAGCAAGGACTCCGGCTTTTAACGCGGCCGCATCGCTGGTCACTTCGCCGGCCGCGGAACGCTTGCGATCTCGGAAGCCGAGGAATGAGGCGAACGCCGTCGGCTGCATGAAAACTCCCTCTCCCTTGTAGAACGGCAGAGCGAGGACACCGTCGCAGCCGACAGGAACCTTCGTCGCTTCGCTGGTCAGCCAATTACGGATCTCGTCCTTCGATGTCTTCTTGCCGAGCCACTGTGCGCAGCCGAGGAAGCAATCAACGAGTTCGTCATAGACGACGCAACCGCTGGTCATACAGGTCATCAGCAAGTGCCGGTTGTCGGCGGTGCGGAATGAATCGACGAGGCCGCGTTTTTTCAGCATCGACTCGTTGCCAACCGCGTTGAATACGACCGAGTTTCCCAGCGAAATCGACGCTCGGCCATCGACGCAGCCGGACGCGACCATGCCGATCGGTTGATCCCCTTCCGGATACGCGACCGGCACGCCTTCGGGCAGGCCGAGCAATTCGGCTCCGCGAGCATTCAGTCGGCCGAGCACTTCTCCCGCCGCGCCCACCTTCGGAGTTCGCTTGCGCAGTTCGGGATCAATCATTTCCAGTTTGTCGTTGCCGAAGCGTCCCTTGCGATCGAGTTGCCCGAACATGCCGCTCCCTTCGCCAGGGCCGACACCGAACTCGCCGGTCAGTTCGAGCGCAACGAAGGTGCTCGGCACACAGACACGCTTGACGGTCTTCTTCCAGGCTTCGGGATGATTCGCCGAGAACCAGCGGACGCGCGACGCGGTCATCCGCGCGGCGATCGGTTCGCCGAGTTCCTTCGAAAGCTTGCGGCCTTCTTTCTCTCCGCGCGGGTCATCCCACATGATCGCGCCGGAGAGCAGTCGTCCGTCGGTCAGCGCCGGCTGATTGTCTTCGCCGAGTACGACGAGTGCGTGCATGTGTCCGCCGATCCCGATGCCGACAATCGAGTCCGCGTCGAACTTGGCCGCTTTCCGCAGCTCAGCCATCGCCTTCGGAATCGCGACGATCCAGTCGCGTGGGTCTTGTTCTTTCCAACTTGGGTCGGCGAGACCATCGAGATTGCCGTAACTCGCGCCGCCGAAACCTTCCATGCGATTGTCGTGCGGGTTGAAGAGTCCAACGGTCAATCCGCCGGTTCCGAAATCAAACGCCAAAATGCGCGAACGTGCGTCGGTGATCTGCATGGCTGGTCGCCTTGTCTGAGTGGTTCGTCATGATGTGGGGTAGGTGCCGCGTGAGTTTAGCGGTCACTCGGAGCGTCGCCAGCAAACGGGACCGACTTTGGATCGAGTTCGGTTTTGGGTACGCTCTGGCCGGAAAACATGGCCGAGACAACGCTCATGGCTGCCGCTTGCCGATCTCTGATAACAGCGTGCGTAAGCCGCGCCGCAATGATCTGCGTGCTCTTCGTTGGCTGGATGGCACAGAGTGCTGTCGCTGCTGACGACAAGGAACAGTTCTTTGCGAGGCATGTCCGACCGTTGTTGGCGGAGAAATGCTGGGCGTGTCATGGCGACGACGCGAAGCAGCTCAAGGGCAAGTTGGATTTGAAGGCGCGCGCTGCGGCGATGAAAGGAGGCGAGAGCTCGCGGCCGGCCATCGTTCCTGGCCAGCCGAAAGAAAGCCCGCTGTGGCTGGCGGTCACTCGTCAGTCGGACGATTGGTCGGCGATGCCGCCGAAAGAGAACGACAAACTGACGCCGCCACAGATTGAGATTCTGCGGCGCTGGATCGCCGACGGAGCGGTGTGGAGCGACAAGCCCTTAGACGCGGACGGTGACGGCGAGACCGTCGCAACCAGCGGCGGGCAATCGGCGGATTGGACGAAGCGGCGATATCCGTCCGAGAACTTGTGGGCCTATCGACCGCTGCGTCGTCCCGCTGTTCCAAAGAACGGTTCGGCGAATCCGGTCGATGCGTTTGTGAATGCGCGGTTGGCGGTACTCGGTTTGAAGCCCGCACCGCTGGCGGATCGGCGGACGCTGATTCGCCGCGCGACGTTTGATTTGATCGGCCTGCCTCCACTGCCTATGGAGGTCGAGGCGTTCGTTCGTGATCCTCGTACCGACGAGATCGCGTTTGGCGAAGTGATCGAACGACTGCTCGCGTCGCCGCAGTACGGCGAGCAGTGGGGCCGGCACTGGCTGGATGTGGTCCGCTACGCCGATAGCTCTGGCTTCGCGAACGATTACGAACGAGGGAGCGCGTGGCGGTATCGCGATTACGTCGTGCGGGCGATGAACTCGGACAAGTCGTATGACCGCTTTGTCATGGAGCAGATCGCGGGACATGAAGTGGGGCAGGTTTCCAACCTGCCCGTCCCGACTGGTACCGATGTCGGGGCGTCTCTTGCGACGAAGGACGGGCAGGTTGAAATCCTGCCCCACGAATCGCTCATCGCCGCTGGCTTCCTGCGGATGGGGCCGTGGGAACTGACCGGCATGGAAGTGGCCAAGATTGCTCGGCAACGATTCCTCGACGATGTGACGGATAGTGTCGGACAAGTTTTTCTGGCTCACGCTCTGCAATGTGCTCGCTGCCACGATCACAAGTTCGATCCGGTGCCGACGCGCGATTACTACTCAATTCAAGCCTGCTTCGCGACAACGCAGTTGGCGGACAGAGACGCTCCGTTCTTGCCGACAGAGAACGTCTCTGGTTTTGACGAGCGAAAATACCTCGACGCACGGCAGGCTCGGTATCAGGCTCAACTCAAAGGGATCGAGGCGAAGCAAGAGGTTGCCGGCCGGCGCTGGGCGGCGGAGCGAGGGATCGAATACGTCTCGCGAGCGGATGGTCTTCGCCAAGGGATCGCCGAGGACAAACTCCCTCCGCAACGTGTCGGCCTCGAGACGCAGGATCTCGGCTTGGAACGGATTGCTCGCAAGGGACTCGAACGGCTGAAGTGGGAGTACGAGCGATACGAACCGCGAGCCTTGACCGTGTATTCCGGTCGCACGCCGGAGGTCAAAGCGGTTGTCATTCCGCCTCGAATGCCCGCTCAACGCATGACGGTCGGACAGTTGGAAGAGACCTGCATTCTGGCGGGAGGCGATCCGTTCTCGCCGCGCGACAAGGTGATGCCGGGAGTGCTGAGTGCCGCGCTAAACGACGGCAATCGAGTGAGCGGCACGGCGCTAGCCGCCGGTATCGCATTGAATGTCGATTCGGCGACACCGGTGGCTAGCGCCATTCCGCTCAAAGAGATTGTGGGACGTCGATTGGCACTCGCGCGGTGGATCGCGTCGCCGACAAATCCATTGACCGCGCGGGTTATGGTCAACCGCATTTGGCTGGGGCACTTCGGCCAGGGACTCGCCGGCAATCCGAACAACTTCGGCTCGACCGGCAAGAAGCCGACGCATCCTGAATTGCTCGATTGGCTGGCGACCGAGTTCATCAAACGTGGCTGGTCGATCAAGGCAATGCACCGTCAGTTGATGTTGTCGGAGGCGTATCGCCGAGCCTCTCGTCATCCCGATCCGCAATCGCTGGCGGAACTCGACCCACAGCACTCGAGCTACGCAGCCTTCGCACCGCGACGGCTCGAAGCCGAAGAACTGCGAGACACGATCTTGCGAGTCACGGGAGAACTCAACCTGACGGTCGGCGGCATTCCGATCCGGCCGGAGTTGAATCCCGAAGTGGCGTTACAGCCGAGACAAGTCATGGGAACGTTCGCTCCCGCCTGGCAACCGTCACCGAAGCCGGAGCAACGGCATCGACGTTCGATCTACGCTTTGAAACTGCGTGGCCTGCGCGATCCGGTGATGGAGGTCTTCAATCAGCCCTCACCCGATCTGTCGTGCGAGTTCCGCGAATCTTCGACGATCACGCCGCAAGTCTTCTCGCTGTTCAACAGCCAAGCGAGCTACGACCGCGCGATCGCATTTGCCGCTCGGCTGACGAAGGAAACGAATTCACGCCCGGCGGCAATCACCCGCGCATTCCTGCTCGCGTTCGGTCGCGAACCGAAAGCGGACGAATTGCGAACGTGCGTGGACCACTGGCAGGCGATGGCGGAGCGGCATCGGAATTTCAAGTCTCAGATTTCAAATTTCAAATCAGAAGTCGCCGCTCGTCCTCGTGAAGTGCTCCGCGAGGCGGTCGAGGAGAACACCGGCGAGAAATTCCGCTTCGTGGAACCGCTCGACGTGGCGGCGGACTTCGTCCCGGATTTGTCGGCGGCGGAGGTGGATGCCGAGACTCGCGCGCTGGCGGATGTCTGCCTGGTGTTGTTGAACGCGAATGAGTTTTTGATGTTGGACTAGACCTAAAACAAGCGACCCCACCGAGCTTGCCTCATTGGTATCTACACAATTCATTAAACACGGTATCCATCACTGGATGGAATCGCGATACGGCTGAAGGATCAGCGGTTGGTCACACGTTGTCGAGAACTTGTGCGGCGACATTGTGATGCCGTGCCTAGCGGAGCGGCGGGGAGTTCCAGTCTGCCCAGCGGTGTGTCGTCGTTTGCCGAGA
>SXKJ01000009.1 GCA_005778115.1 Planctomyces sp.
CAAGAGCGTGAGTTCCATCCGTGGCTCCTCGCATCGAAATCTCCAACAGGATTCACGCGGCTTCTTGCCACGCGGTCATTTCAACTTCTACCGTCTTTCGGAATTCTCAAACAGACCTCCCCGGATCGCCGGTTGAGCCTTGTTCTATTGGTGTCCTCACGCCTCCACTCGAAAGCCTCCGCTGTCCGTTTGTGTCAGGAGTGGCCTTTTTTGATGGCGAAGTTTCTCGAAATTCACACTTTGCGCCGATCTGCGTTCAATGACCGCACAAAATAGCTTTGCTGAGTGCAAGCTGTTGCTGAGGCAGCCCTCCCGATTATCTTCTGTTCCCAAGCTGAGTGATTGATTCCTGCCTGAGATTTCCTGCCGCATCGAATTCCCGCCTTTACCCCCGCCGAATGGTGGTGCCTCGTGATCAGCAAGTTGACTCCCTGGACTGGTTCGTGGTCTCGGCGCCGAGCCTTGCAAGTCGGCTCGGCCGGAGTGCTCGGCCTTTCGTTGCCGCAGTGGCTGGCGGTGCAGGCTCAGGCGGCCGCAGGGCAGGGGAGGCCAGCGGCAAAAAACGTCCTGGTCGTCCTGGAACAAGGTGGCTTATCGCACTTGGATACCTGGGATCCAAAACCTGATGCGGTCGCCGAGCATCGCAGTCCGTTCAAGCCAATCTCGACCAATGTCTCCGGAATTCAATTCACGGAGTTGCTCGCCAACACCGCGCGAGTTGCCGACAAGTTGGCGATCGTCCGATCCATGCGGCATCCCAAAGCCGGAGCCAACGGGCATCCCGACGGGACGCAGTACATGCTCTCTGGCTCGCACCCCAGCAGCCCGATGGAGATGCCGGACATCGGTTGCATCGCGACGAAGATTCTCGGCAGCCAGTGCCGCGACCTGCCGCCATACATCATGGTTCCCGGCAACGACGAGCAGAACGCTTCAGCTCGCACCGGTTTCCTGCCGGCGGGATCGCGCGTCTTCAAGACGGGCGGACATGATCTGTCTGATCCGAAATGGAAGGTCGCCGACTTGTTGCCTCGCGGAGAGAATGCCGAACCGCGGTTGTCGGGTCGTCGAGAAATGCTGGCGTCACTCGATGCGCGATTCGCCGGTGCGCGGAGCGTGGATGGCATGGACCGCTTCTACTCGCAAGCGTTCGACACGCTGACCAGTTCGCGAGTCGATGCCGCGTTCAATCTACAATCCGAGTCTCCCGCTACGCGCGAGCTATACGGAAAGGGCCATCGCGGAGCCTGTTATCTCGTCGGCCGCAAGCTGATCGAAGCCAACGTTCGATTCGTGACCGTCGATGTCCGCTGGCCGTTCTCCGAAGAAGTGCCCGGCGGGTTCAATCTGAACTGGGACCATCACGATTTGATCTACACGTCCGGCTCCTGCGGCACGATCCGCAACAAAGCCGGCGGCGAGGGACGCTACGGCATCGGCCACTGGGTCATGATGGGAAGCACCGATCGCGCCTTCGCCGCGCTAATCCAAGACATGGATCAACGTGGCCTGCTGGCCGAAACGCTCGTCTGTTTCATCACAGAGTTCGGACGCACGCCACGACTCAACGCCTTCCAAGGCCGCGATCATTGGGAGCACGCGTACTCGATTGTCTTAGCCGGAGCGGGCACGCCTGGCGGCCGAGTCATCGGCAAGACCGACCCCGATGGCGGCTATGTCCTCGACTCGCCGCACACGCCCGAAGATTACGCTTCGACAATCTACGAAAAGCTCGGCATCGATCGCGACCAACCGCTCTATACCTCCACCAACCGCCCGGTGCTCTTCGGCCACGTAGGCGAGCCGATCGCGGGAGTGATGTAACGCTGGAGTGCAGTGGCTTGGCGCAGCCCACCAGGACTATCGCACCAGCATCCAATCGACGGTCCCCTTGTCGGGAGCGGGCTTCTCGAATGTGACTGTGAAGCCTTTCGGTGTTTTGTCGGAGACCGCGCGGTTGCTCAGCCAGGACTGTTCGAGGAACACAGCGTAGTCGGCGTCAGCTTCGGGGGTCGGGAATTTGATGAGGACGGTGGCCGAGTTCGCGGCGACGGCAATGTTTTTGCCTCGCAGATTCTTGGCGGGCTTCGCATCGCCGGAGAGGCCAGCGATGTTGGATACTGAACCGCCGGCGCTGACGCCTCCGCCGGAGAATTGGAACTCGCCCGATTCGCGGCTAACTCGGAGTGACGCCACTTGCGGGGTCTTCGCGGGAGTCGAGACCGCCGTCGTGATGCCGGTCTTGCCGCTGTCGTCGGGAGATTCTGGTTTCTGGCCGTAGTGCCATTGAATCGGCTGCTCGTGGTGTGGTTGCTGGAAGAGAATTGCGGCGCGGGCGAAATCTCCTTTGAAGTTGACGCCAACAGTTGCCGCCGAGTTCACGACGATCACGTTGTCCCAGGCTGGTTTTTGTTCGTGACGTTTCGCCACGTCGTCGATGTTCGCTGGGCCTCCGGAAACGGAGATCACCGAGTAACGAGACGCCGCTCCTTGGTTGTAGGCATCGACCACCGGAGCTGGGAACTGGCCGGGGACGTCTTCCCACATCCAGGATCGGAAGACGGTGGGCTTGAACGGATCGGGGCCGATTGCCTGTTCGATCGGATCGCCTTTCTCGAAGTCGAAGGGCGAATTCATCGCCGAATGCGGAGCGACACCGATCGTTCGCTGACCGCCGCGATCCCCGCCGGGGACCGCGTGCGAAACGTCGTTGACGTAGGCACCCGGCGCGATGATGTAGCTCAGCGGCCGAAGGTGGCTGTCCCACGTGTAATTGTCGGTGCGATACAGCGTCGGGCTGCCGGCGCTCTTCGCGCCCCACCAGAAGCGTTGAATTTCGATCTCTTTGGTGCCGTCAGCGTTCGCTTGGAACTTCGTGATGAGATACCAGCGATACGTTCCCTTCGGAGTCTTCTCGGTCGGATCATCGACGGCGAAGTAGCGGCCGACGACATCGGGTGTCCATGGGCAATCTTTGTCGCCACGAATCAGGCCGCCGAATTTCCGTTCGACCGATTTGCTGACCGGACTCTTCACCAAGCCGGTCGAATAATCGTTCCCGTCGAAGAGGCTCATCTTGGGATCGGGCAGGTCGAACTCGGCGCGACCGGTGACGATCAGCACTTTGCCGGCGTTGATGTGCTTCTTCGGATTCCGATTGATCAACGGCCGCGAGTCCCCCAGCGTCTGCACGTTCTGCGCGGAGTTGCCGAAGACAAGCTTCGCGTGCTCCCAATCGACAGACTCGACCGTCCCTTTGAAATTGTCTTCCTTCGAGCGAATGAACGCCGCGTAACAGTTGCCGTTCTCGTCGCCGGCCGCCGAGTGGATGTTGCTCATGTAGTTGAAGTCGCAGTAATAGATGTAGGTGTCGCCGTGAGCGTACTGGTTGCGGATTACCTTCACGTCGTAGGTTTGGTTGTCGTTATTGCTCGTCTGGAGCATGTGCAGTAGCCCGGTGTTCGACTTGTTGTGCAGGATCGCTCCGGCAACGTGATCGAGATCCGTGTCGGCGACGAAGTAGTTCAGCTTCTTCTCCGGGTCATAGCCGAGCGACTTCACGACTCCGCGAGTGACACCGCCGCCATAGCCCGGCCCGCCATGCAGATTCAGGAACTGCCCCGGATGAATCCCGCGCACAGTCGGAAGATAGAACCGCTGGTCCTTTCCCTTCGCGACCGGTTCCTGCAGATAGTCGAGATAGCTGCTCGACCCGGAAACGATCTGACTGTCGAGCGTGATGGCTGGATGCGTTCCCCAATGCGGCAAGCTGTCCCCATCCGCCAATCGAATCGACCGCTCGATCCGCATCCCCGACAACGGCGGCACTTGGAGGATGACGCTCTTGCCATCATGCGCGACGACCGTGACACCCGGCTCCGTCGTCCAACGCTTCGTCTCTGCCGGCGGCTCTGGCGAGCGAGTCAGTCCTTGCAGCGGCAGTAGCTTTGTCTGCAATTGCTGCCACTCTGCCGCTGAGATCGACAGCACGCCGCCGGATTTGCGCAGCTCGGCGATCGCGTTTTGATACGTCTCGACCAACTTCTTCGAGCCTACATCGCCGAAATCGCTAAGTGGCCGAACCGACGTCGATGGTTCCACAGCGCAAACCACATCACCAACGGCCAAGGCTAGAACAGCACCGATGACGCCACTACGAAACATCGTGATCATGAAATCCTCTTGAATTGACGACTCGTGAATCGTGTCTTCTTCACGCTCCACTCAATTCGCGAGGCATCTGAATCGCCTGTGTGCCGCGCGAATTGAGGGATGCAGAAATAGAAACACGGCTGCGACGCGACCGCAGATCCGTGGCGGGTTGTTATCTGTGTGAATCTGCGTTTGCAACGCGCTTCGCACGCGGATTAGCTCAACCGGTTTGGTTTGGACCACCGAATGCGCGACAGCAAGAGATCGCCGCGATAGCCGCGCTTGGGGAGCATTTCGCCATCCGTCACCCACGACTCATCGGAGGACACGTTGACCGGATGAAAGTTGCCGCTGTAGGCGACATCGTCCGGAGCATTCACGCCGTCACCGACCAGCGGCAGCACGATCCTTTCGGAGTCACGCCGCAGTCGCAGTGTGCTCGGATCGACCTGGGCGATGAACAACGGCGATCGCCAGCGCGGCACGTTGAGGTTGCTGGCATCCTTCCGCGTGTAGACCAGATACAACCCCTCCGAATGAGCCAGCCAGTGCTGCTGAGTCGTGGACATCGCGAGCGATTCGCCGTTGTCCCAAGCCCACGGTTGCTTGTCGCTGAAGTCGAGTCCGTCGTCGCTCGTCGCGACGTAACCGCGATTGTCTTCCGCTCGCAGGGTCACGAAGAACTTGTCTCGCCACTTCACCAGCGACGGTTCGAGCAACCCGCGTCCGGCTGAATGCTTCATCTCACGGCCGACTTGCTTGATCGCGAGCGTCTTGCCATCGAACGAACATCGCACTCCCGCCGCCGATCGCTTCGTCCCTTTCGCTCCGAACGTCATCACGAACACGATGTCGCCGTTCGGCAAGACGACTCGCTGACCGCAGTTGTTCGTGTAGATCAATGACCCGCGTGGATCGTCCCATTCGAGCTTGCGACGCTCGCCCCATTGGCCGTCCTTCCACACGGAATAGACCGGCCAGCGCGGCGGCTGAGCCGTCTCAAACTTCGCCCCGCGATAACAAACGCTGTGCCCCATCGCGAGCACGCTCCCCGTCGCGGCATGAAACTCCGGTACGACATCGCAGACCCCCTCGTTCCAACCGTCGTCCCGTTTGATTCGCCCCAGAGCTGGCACCGGTTGCGGGTCAGTCCACGTCCGCCCCAAGTCCCGCGTCGTCATCCACTGCACCGGCCCAAAGAAATCCGAGCCGGCAATCGTCTGCAATGTCATCAACACCAGCGGCTCGTTGCTCGCCGGCACCACACAACACCTCGGATGAAACCATGTCGGCCCGCTCTCGTCTCGGCCTCGACGCAGCGTGACCTTCTCGATGCTCGCGGCGAGTGGCTGCGATTCACCTGCGATGATTCTTACGTTTGACGCGACTAATCCTGCTGCTGATGCCAGCAAGAACTCACGTCGAGTTGAAGGCGACCGTCCCGATGTCTGGAGAGTGCTCATTGTTCTCTCGCCTATTCGACGCGCTCGCGTCACTTGCTTACAGGGAAGTTTTCTGGAGTGTCTCAATGGAGCATAAACAATGTGGTAATGACCGCTGCAACCAGCATGGCTAACCAGGGTCCAACGATATCCACACCGGCTCGTCGGCTTCTCCGATTCATAATTGAGATCAACACAGTGACCGGAACCAGCCAAAACGACATCGGAAATGCGAAACGGCACAATAGCGCGCCGACATGATCAATCTCTCCACCGAATGAGTCGAAGAAAACGCCTAACACGCCTGTCGCGGTATTCGTGAGCACAAGGGTCGTCCCAAGATGCTCTCTGAACAACGATCGTGGCGAACGGCTGGAGGTTGCCGCCCCCTTTTCAAGCCGACGTTGCTGTCGAAACCGAGCCCAACGTTGGAGTGCAAACACCGGCGGTGCGTATATCAGAGCAAGGTCGACGAAGTATTTGAGATTGAGCGACGAGCCAATCCGTTGGCCCGTCTGCAATGAAAACGTGAACGATCTCATGCCGAACGTGATGGCTTTCAGTCGGTCACCATCGCGTGACATGTTTTGCCCACGATGTCCAGTACCGTGAATCGCCGACCAAAGGACAAAGACCGGCAAGTCCAAACCACAAATTCGCCATGCTGGCAATTCCGAAATTCGGTATTGGCCGATACTCCCCAAAGACTGCCAGAATTCCAGACCTTCAAAAATGCGATGGCCCGCAGGTCCATTCTTGACCGGAATCCAAGTCAGCCCACAAACAGTTGAACCATCGTTGGCAACAAATAGGCAACCATCGCTCTCATCTTTTTGGTACGGCCAAAGCGCATCTGACTTAAACGACCAGAGAGCGACATCTGGTTTTTCCGCAGCACGAATGACGTGGAGATGTCCTTTCTGAGGATCGTAATCGAGGTAGTACTTTTTGTTGGGCGAATGTCGGTGATGAGCTTCAGGCTGCTTTGGACTGTATGCCTCGGCAATCCCAGAGGAAGAGATGGTCGTTACGAAGGCCAACATCACCATTTGCAACCAGGAATGTGATCTCTTCGAGATTCGCATGTTGGCTACTCCAACGCCTTAATGATCGCTTCGACGCTGGCGAGTTGTTTCTTGTAGTTCTCCAGTACTTCACGGGTTTGTTGGAGGACGTCGGGAGGTGCCTTCGCGACGAAGGCTTCGTTGGCGAGTTTCTTTTCGTTGGAGTCGATCCCTTTGAGGAGCCGGTCTCGCTCTTTGAGTTTTCGTTCGAGTTCGGCGGCGCGTTCGGCGGCGACGTCGATGAGGCCGTCCAATGCGACGAAGACTTCGGCGTCGGTCAAACTGCAACTATGCGAATTGGTGGGCGGTTGCACGTCGGCTCCGGCAGCGGCGAGCAATGCCTTCGAAAGACTCTCGAACTGCGCGGCGACGTCGTGCATCTCGGAGGCGATGTCGGCGTTGCAGCGCATGTGGAGTTGGATCGGAGTGCTCGACGCGATGTTATAGAGCGCGCGGACGTTGCGCACGGCGACGATTGTTTCTTGCAGACGCGAGAAACGACGTTCGAGGTCGCGGTTTTGCCAGGATGTCGGGACGTCAGGCCATGCAGCGAGCATGACGGAGTCCGTAGCTCGGACGCCTACGTCCGAGCTGGCCTGACCGGACGTAGGCGTCCGGTCTACGAGGCCACGCACCGGCGCGATCTCGTTGAGGCGCTGCCACAACTCTTCCGTGATGAACGGCGCGAACGGGTGCAGCAGGCGGACGATCGTGTCGAGCACGCTGACGAGGACTCGTTGGGCGATCGGCTTCAATGACTCGTCACGCAGGCGTGGCTTGATCATTTCGAGATACCAGTCGCAGAACTCGTTCCAAACGAAGTCGCGGAGGATGCGCGTCGCCTCGTCGAACCGGTAGCGGCCGAGCATCGACGTGACCTCGCCTGCGGTGTGCGACAGGCGGCTAAGAATCCATTGGTCTTCGAGTTTGAGATCAGCATTCGTGAGCGGCAGGGCGCTGGCCCCCGGTTGCGACGGTTGATTCGCGATCGAATCGGACGTCTGATCGGTGCTCGACCCGCACGCTAGTGCGTTGCGGCTCACATCGGTCGCATCCAGTCCGCGAACTGGCCCGGGCGTGTAGCCTTCCAGATTCATCATCGCGAAGCGGGCCGCGTTCCAGAGTTTGTTACAAAAATTGCGGCCGTACTCGAAGCGTTCGCTGACGACGCGAGCGACGGGTTCGCCGGCATCGGGTTCGAACCAGGGGCTGCTGTATTGCGCGGACTGTTTGCACTTCGCGCATTTGACGCGTGGTTTGGCTCCGCCGCCGGGGACCGCTTTTTGGTGCTCCAGCGTTTGCGGGATGACGTGGCCGCAGTGCGGGCATTCGTAGCCGACGGGGAGGCGGACGTCCTGGGTCTCGCCGGCGAAGCTGGCGATGGTGAACCGCACGGCGTCGGTGCCGTACTTGTCGATCAGGTCCAGCGGATCGACGCCGTTCCCCTTCGACTTCGACATCGTC
>SXKJ01000074.1 GCA_005778115.1 Planctomyces sp.
CTTCGGGGTAGAGGGCGTGTTGGCTCGGTCACCCAGGGTAGCCCGCAGATGCGGGCACCCCTGGGCTATGAGACGCAACTCCTGCGGAGTAAAGGCAGCCATTCGCCGATCGATTGCGGCAGGCGGGAGCCTGCCCAACTCGATTCCTCACAAGACGTAGAGCAAGACTGCAATTATTGCCATGATGGGAAATCCGAGCGTCAATTGCGCAATCAACGCTCGACGAAAGAGCTGGCCGACTCGGATGACTCCCAGAGTTGCAAGCACAGATGAGAGGAGAGCAGTCACTGCACCAAGTACCGACAGGATGGGACCGTAGTAAGCGACGGGCCGAACTTTCATCGGCTCGTGGATAAACATGTCCGGGATTTCCAGCGCTGCTCCGACTGCGAAGATCGTCAAACCGATCATCCAGGTGAGCCGCGTGGTTCGGCACAGTTGCTGGACTTGTGGAGTTGCTGGCAATTTCGCTGAGTCGAGCGAGCCATCAACGACACCGGTAATCGCTCCCAAGACAAATCCAATCACAAACCACGGGCCAATAAAAAGCAGCGACAAAAACCAATCCGGCGGCATATGAAAGTGAGGTTTGTGCGACGCCGCAGCGAGATAGGATGCATACGCGAGAACGCCAAATCCAAGTCCACCGACAAGCGCGAACCGGATTCCTCTCCAAGTCTGTGATGTCCCAAGTGCGAAGACTAATAACACAACGGCCAGAACATCAGTTCCAAGAATCAGGGTCAGCATTTCGCATCCTCCGATCGACGCCGTCGTTCACGCGATCAACTCCTGCACGACTTTGCCATGTACGTCAGTCAGACGGAAATCGCGGCCGGCGTAGCGGTAGGTGAAGCGTTCGTGGTCGAAGCCGAGGAGTTTCAGCAGCGTGGCGTGCAGGTCGTGGACGTGGACTGGGTTCTCGACTGCTTTGAAGCCGAATTCATCGGTGGCTCCGTGGACGTAGCCGCCGCGCACGCCGCCGCCGGCCAGCCACATCGTGAAGCCGTGGTGATTGTGGTCGCGGCCGTTGATCTTGCCGGCGTTCGAGCCGGTCTTCGGGAGTTCTACGGTCGGCGTGCGGCCGAACTCGCCGCCCCAGATGACCAGCGTTTCTTCGAGCAGACCGCTTTGCTTGAGGTCGGCCAACAACGCGCCGATCGCTTGGTCGCATTGCTTGGCGAGGCGGCGGTGATTGACTTCGATGTCGTCGTGGTTGTCCCAGGGTTGGCCTTCGCCGTGCCAGACTTGGACGAAGCGGACGCCACGCTCGATCAATCGCCGAGCAATCAAAATCTGCCGAGCCTGCGTGCCGGGGCCGTAGGCGTCGAGCACATGCTTCGGCTCGCGGCTGACGTCGAAGGCGTCTTCGGCATCGCGCTGCATGCGGAACGACAACTCGAACGATTGAATACGAGCCTCAAGCTGCGCGTCACCCGGCCGCTGCTGCTGATGCCGACGATTCAACTCTTGCAGCAGATCAAGCTGCCGCCGCTGTTGCTTCACACTGAGATGCGGATTGCGGATGTTCTCGACGAGCTTGTCGATCTCGGTCGATTTCGTGTCGATGTACGTTCCTTGATAGACCCCCGGAAGAAAGCCCGCTTGCCAGTTTTGCGACTCTTGAATCGGGTAACCGCCGGGACACATCGCAATGAAGCCGGGCAAGTCTTGGTTCTCGCTGCCGAGTCCGTAGGTCATCCACGACCCGAAACTGGGCCGAATCTGCCGAGGCTCGCCGCAGTTCATGAGCAGCAACGACGGCTCGTGATTCGGCACGTCCGCCTGCATCGAGCGGATCACGGCGATGTCGTCGATGTGTTTGGCGGTCTGCTCGAAGAGTTCGCTGACTTCGATTCCCGACTCTCCGTAATTCCGAAAGCGGAACGGCGAACGAAACGCGGCACCGGTTTTCCGCTCGGTTGGCAGGTTGAACGGCAACTCCTGGCCGTGGTACTTGTCGAGCGCCGTTTTTCGATCAAACGTGTCGACGTGCGAAGGACCACCATTCATAAACAGGTGAATGACTCGCTTGGCCTTCGCCGGAAAGTGCGGCCGCTTCGGCGCAAGCGGGTTGAGATCCGCACCGCTGGCCCCGTTGGCAATCGTCGGCTGTAAGAGATTGGCCTGCTGCATCACACCCGCAAGTCCGATGGCTCCGAAGCCAACGCCTGAGCGTGCGAGTAATTCGCGTCGAGAGAATTCAAAAGCGGGGGTCATCGGCAATTCTCGGTTGCTTAATTTCAAGGACGCTTTGATTGATCTCTCGCGGAGAACTCTGGCGAGCGGGGCGGCGTCAGCACCCAGGTCAGGGTTCAATCGACACATTACCGGCGGGCTGACGCCGCCCCGCTCGCCTGTCTTATTCGTGCATAAGCAAGGCAGTGTTAGCGATCGGAGAACCACGAACAAGCGAAGCTGTCGTCTCACGAACCAAGTGGCTTTTGAATCGGTCATCGACCTTTTTGGTTTTTCCGGGACGAGCGCGTCGCGAAGTAAATAGGGTTGCGAAAGATTGCCTGATTGAGGTCGACTCGTTTGATCAGCGAAAGAAACAACGATCTGCCGAGTTTGAATTTACGAAGGGCGAACGACAGTTTCCTCAAGATCGCAAAACCTTGACCGAAGGGGGGCGTCGGGTAGACTTCGCCCGTTCGAGGGAGACGCAGGGAAGTGCCTCCAAGTCTGAACGCTTGAGGACTTGTCGAGTTCAGAAAACTGCTTTCCAAAGGCCGTTGCCTCACGGCCGAATGGTCACCACAACCGCTGGTTCCCCCCCCAAGGTCGCTTAACTCGGTTGCATCGTTGCCACCCCACCCACCAGGGAGAGATCGTGTCTTCAGACCTCGCCAACAACGACTTCAAGGAATTGGTTCGCTCGCGCACCGACCTTGTTGCGCTGGTTGGAGAGTCTGTGGCGCTGACCCCCTCGCGAGGCGGGGCTGAGTTCAAATGTCTTTGTCCGTTCCACGATGATCACACTCCGTCGTTGGTCGTGTACCCCGATCGGCAGTCGTTTCGCTGCTGGGCGTGCAGCACCGGCGGCGATTGCTTCACCTGGGTCCAGGAGTTCGACAAGGTCGAGTTTCGTGAGGCCCTCGAAACACTGGCCAAGCGGGCCGGCTTGGAGATGCCGACGTATGCCGGACGTCGCCAGGAGAACGCCGTCGCGAAGACCGACGTGCTCGACGTGCTGGCTTGGGCGGAGAATGAGTTTCATCAGTGCCTGCTCAATTCGCAGATGGCCGCGCCGGCTCGTGAGTATTTGAAGGAACGCGGTTTCACGGCCGAGACCATCGCCAAGTTCAAGCTCGGCTTCGCGCCGAATGATGGGCAGTGGCTGATCGCTCGTGGACGCGGCAAGTTTCCGCACGAACCGATGGAAACGGCACGCCTTATCAAGAAGAGCGACGAAGGAAACGGCTACTATCAGTTCTTTCGCAACCGCGTGCTGTTTCCGATTCGGAACGACAAAGGCCGCTGCGTGTCGTTCGGTGGCCGAGTGCTGCCGCAGTTCGCTCAGCCGGGAGTCGGCAAATACATCAACGGTCTTGAGAGCGACGTGTACTCGAAGAGCAATCTGCTGTTCGCGTTTGACGCCGCTCGCGAAGGGATTCGCAAGACCGGCACGGCGGTCATCGTCGAGGGCTACACCGACGCACTGATCTCGCACCAGTTCGACGTGACGAACGTCGTCGGTGTTTGCGGAACGGCGCTGACGCAGGCTCACGTCGATCGGCTGAAGCGGTTTGCTCCGCGAATCGTGTTGATGTTCGATGGAGACGAGGCTGGTCAAAACGCGGCTGAGAAGGCGCTCGCGAACTACCTGTCGGAGAACATCGATCTGCGAGTGCTCGTGCTGCCGGACGATCAAGATCCGGATGAGTTCTTGTTCGCTCACGGAGCGGAGGAGTTTCGTCGGCAGATTCACAACGCGGCGGAGGCTTGGGATTTTAAGCTGCAAACGGAAGTCAATCGGCACGGCCTGGAGTCGATCGACGCTCGGCATCGCGTGCTGACCAGCATGTTGGAATTGCTGGCCAAGGTGCCGAAGCTGCGCGGGTCGGTGAAAGAGGATGTGATTCTCAATCGGCTGGCGTCACGCACGCTGTTGTCCGAGCAAGTCGTGCGGCAGCGTTTGGCGGAAGCGCGATCGTCGCGTCCGGAGGGATCAAAGGGGGCGTTGCCGAACCACAACGTCGCTGCTGCGGGAACGCCACATCGTGGACCAGAGACAACGGCTCGGACAATGAGTGCGCCGAGCGAGGGACTTGGTCATAAATCCCACCGAGTGGACAGTGCTCCGGCCAATCGCAGTCTATGTTTCCTGGACCGGTCTCTCTCCAAGGGAGACCTGATGGAATGCGAATTGTTGGAGATCATCTTCACCGACCCTGCGACGCTGGACGAAATCCGGCGTGAGATTGGCGACGAGGATTTTTACAACGAACAGACTCGCGCGGTGCTGCAAGTCTGCTTCGACCTGTTGGACCATGACGAGACGCCGACGTTCGATCGCATCATTGCGGTGATCGAAGACGCGGCCCTCAAACGGTTGATTGTGTGGATCGACGAACAAGCTCGTAAGAAGGAGATCTCGGCGAAGCTGAAAGACAATCTGACGGTTTTCAACGGCGCGTCCGCGCCGAGTTATCTGGCTCAGACGCTAGAACCGATCCGGTTCCGCCGTGCCGAGCAACAGCATCAGCGAAACACCGGGCGACTCGCCCAACAACCGGATGCGCGTGCCGGTCTAAATTCCAACGCGAAAGCCCTGCTCGAGCAGGCCACAGCGTTTCACCAGAAACGTGCCGCCAAGGCGACTTTGCCGTAATTGGCCGTTGACTGATGACTAAGCCGTTTGAGGAATGACCCAATGGAAAACGAGAAATGAGAAATGCCAATTGAAAAATGAGTCCGAGCAGTCGGCCAAAGCGTCTCGGATCCGGTTTTCCATTTTGCAATTTTGATTCTCCATTTCTCATTTTCCATTGAGCCATTCCGTCCTTCCTCCACCACGCCGAATCCCACCGAACGCGAAGGAACAGCCTGTGCATAAGCTCGACGAAGCTCTGACGATGTTGGTCTCTGAAGGCAAGAAGCGAGGCTTCCTGTCTTACTCACAGATCAACGGCTATCTCCCGGATGAAGCGGTCAATCCCGAAAAGCTCGATGACCTGCTGATGCTGCTCGAAGAGCATGGCGTCGACATCGTGCAAGACGACTATCAGGCACCGATGACTCCGGCCGAGATCAAGCGGCTCAAGCCGAAGATCAAAGACGACGAGCGGGAACGCAAGGTCGATGATCCCATCCGCATGTACTTGTCGCAGATGGGAGAGATCCCGCTGCTGACTCGGCATCAGGAAATCTCGCTGGCCAAGCAGATCGAGATCACGCGCCGTCGCTTCCGCCGGCAACTGCTGAACACGGAGTTCGCGCTGGTGACGGCGGTCGAGATTCTCAAGAAGGTCAGCGTCAACGAGATGCCGTTCGACCGCACGATCAAGGTGTCGATGACCGAAGGCTTGGAAAAGAATCAGATTCTCGGCCGCATGCCGTTCAACCTGCGGACGGTCGACGTTCTGCGCGAGCAGTATCTTCGCGACGCTCATTCGTGGCTCGATCCGAATGCCTCGCCCACCAAACGCAAAGAAGCCGAGGCGATGATGATCAACCGGCGACGGAAGATCGTCACGCTGGTCGAAGAGATGTCGGTGCGCACGCAGCGTCTGCAACCCGCGTTGAAGAAGCTGGAGCACATTTCTCAGCGCATGAGCCAGCTCGACAAATGGCTGAGCGATTCGCGGATGAAGAACGCGAAGGATGATCGAGCGAACTTGCAGAAGGAACTCACCGACCTGATGAACCTGACGCTCGAAACCCCAAACTCGCTGCGGGCGAAACTCAAGCTCATCGCCAAGCGGTTCGGCGAATACGAGCAAGCGATGCGTGACCTCTCCGGAGGCAACCTGCGCCTGGTGGTCAGTATCGCCAAGAAGTATCGCAATCGCGGCCTATCGTTCCTCGACCTGATCCAGGAAGGGAACACCGGCCTGATGCGAGCGGTCGATAAGTACGAATACCGCC
>SXKJ01000075.1 GCA_005778115.1 Planctomyces sp.
CCATGTCGCCGAAGTGATCCTCGTCACCCATGATGTCGGTCAGCAACGTGTACTTGTCGCCGTCCTTCACCAAACCAATCGAGATGCCCGCCACCGGCTGCGTGATCGGCACGCCGGCGTCCATCAGAGCCAATGTCGCGCTGCACACCGAGGCCATCGAACTGGAACCGTTCGATTCCATGATGTCCGAGATCGTGCGGATCGTGTACGGGAACTTTTCGGCCGACGGGATCACCCATTGCACCGATCGTTCCGCCAACATGCCGTGACCAATCTCGCGCCGGCCAGGACCACGAATCGGACGGCACTCGCCTACCGAGTAGGAAGGGAAGTTGTAGTCCAGCATGAACCGCTTCTCGTATTCTTCGACGGGACCATCGACCTTCTGGGTGTCGCGGCCGGTACCGAGCGTGATCTGCGCCAGCGATTGCGTCTCGCCGCGTGTGAACACCGCAGAACCGTGAATCCGTGGAACGACACTGACCGAGCAAGTGACCGCTCGGAGTTCGTCCGACTTGCGGCCATCTAACCGAGTTCCCTCTTGGATGAGGTCACGCACAACCTTGGATTCCAGCGCCCCGAATGCTTCGGAGAATTGTCGCGGAGTTCCGGTCGTCGCTTCGACACCTTCCGGGAAGTATTTCGCCTTGAGGTCTTTCTTAATCGCGTCGGTGCCGGCATGGCGTTCGGCCTTCTTCGTGTTGGCCTTGGCGGCCTTCAACGGCCCGTAAGCCTCCTCACGGAGCAACGCCGTGAACTTGTTCTCGACCACCGCTGGGTTCGGAGTCCGAGCCTTGCCAACTTTCGCGCACAGTTCCAATTGCAGTTCGCAAATCTTCGCGATCTCGCCTTGAGCAACCAGGATGGCCTCGAGCATCTGCTCTTCCGGCACTTGATCGCCGAAGCCCTCGATCATCAGCACCGAGTCTTTGCTGCCGGCGACGATGAGATCGAGTTTGCTCGTCTTGAGTTGTTCCATCGTCGGCATCACGACGAATTGGCCGTCGATTTGACCGATTCGCACTGCGGCGATCGGGCCGTTGAATGGCAGCGGAGCCAACATCAGCGCGGCGCTGGCACCGTTGATCGAGAGGACGTCCGGGTCATTTTCGCCGTCGAACGACAGCACGTTCGACATGATCTGCACTTCGTCGTAGTAGCCTTCCGGGAACAGCGGACGAATCGGGCGGTCGGTCAATCGCGCCGTCAGAATCTCGCGGGTCGAGGGACGTGATTCACGCTTGAGGAATCCACCGGGGAACTTGCCGGCGGCGGCGAATCGCTCGCGGTAATCGACCGTCAGCGGAAAGAAATCCTGGTCCGCGAACCGCGGCGGACCACTGACCGTGGCGACGAAGACCCAGGTCTCGCCGTATTGCACGATGACGGCACCGTGAGCTTGCTTCGCCAATTCGCCGGTTTCCAGCTTCAGAATCCTGCCGCCAATTTCGCGTTCGACTGAGACTTTCATATTTCAATTCTTTCCACTTCAAGGGACGCAACTGATTTCGGCGAGCGGGGTGCTGCCAGGCCCCCGACACATCTTGTTGCACAACAACAAGTCCGGGGCCTCACAGCACCCAACTCACCCAAAGCAATCCAGCGAGACTTCGCGTCCTACGACGATGAACTTACGGCATCACAACGACAGCGACGCCAACTTCCAGACCAGTGGCCGAAGCAGGGCGAACGTCGTTTCGCGTGGACCCACCGCGCAGGCTCAAGCAAATCTTCGATCCGGCGAGCCAACCGATTTCACCGGTTGGCTGACAACACTGCACCCGTCCCCTGACGGATGCTCCCGGCCGAAGCGATTCAACAACGTCCCCTTTTCGGCCGGGGCTACTTGCGCAATTCGAGCTTTTCTAGAATCGTCTGATAGCGAGCGACATCAGCTCGCTTGAGGTAATCCAGCAGGCGGCGACGACGGCTGACCGCCATCAACAACCCGCGTCGGCCAGAGTGATCCTTCACATGGCCCTTAATGTGATCGGTCAATTGATTGATCCGATCAGTCAGCATCGCGATCTGGACTTCCGGCGAACCGGTGTCCGCGTCCGATCGAGCGTGACCGCGAATCAGCTCCGTTTTTCGTTCTTTAGTCAGCGGCATTTTACCTTTCCTAAACCTAAGCGTTATTGGGCGTTCAATGAGTGGGGCGTACTCTAACAAGCGCCCTTCAAGATTCAACGTTGCCGTTTGCCAGGCCATCCTCTTTCGGGGAGAAGACGACTTTGGAGTAGCTCTCGGCCAGCGGTATCTGACAGCCAAGACTCGACAGGTCCAGTTGTGAGTCCAATCCCGCCGTCTCGGTGAGCTTCCAGTAGGTGTCCCCGCGCCGCGAGAAATGCTCAATCGACGGCTCGTCCTGGCTGACGAGGATGTACTCGCGCAGGGAAGGAATCTGGCGGTATTGTTTGAACTTAGTCCCTCGATCATTTTTCTCGGTCGAATCGGACAGGACTTCAATCAGCAGTGTCGGATTCAGCAACGTGTCGACGTCAGAATCCAGGAACTCAGGCTCACCGCAGACCACGACGACGTCGGGATAGGTATAAAGACCATTCGGTTTGACTCGGACACGCATGTCGCCGACGTAGGCTTCGCCGCGACGGTCCTTGAGTCGTTCACGCAGTTCGCC
Source organism: Planctomyces sp. (assembly GCA_005778115.1). Classification (GTDB taxonomy): domain Bacteria; phylum Planctomycetota; class Planctomycetia; order Planctomycetales; family Planctomycetaceae; genus SXKJ01. The sequence continues at coordinate 2,642 of SXKJ01000075.1, forward strand.
AAAAAAATTGCCGGCGATCAGGTTGTGTTTCCGACTCGCACCAGACATCGCGAAAATCTCGCCGAGGTAGAACTCGTGCTTGTCGCGAGATTGCCGCTCGAAGGCGAGGTATTCCGCTTCAGACATCAAAGACTTGGGAACGGTCGACATGTCAATCTCCTGATCGTTGAGCAGTCTAATCGAGTCGACCAGGCATTCAATTCGCCTTCAACGAGTCCTCGACAACTTGCAGAATGCGATCAATGTCGGCCGGCGTGTGAACCAACGAGAACCCGTGATGACAGGGGCCGCCACCGTAGTCGTGAAAATAAACGCCGCGAGCGGTCGTCTGACGGCAGAACTCCAGCATCAGTTCGCGTCGATGGCAAAGGCTGTCGCGATAGCATTTGACAGGCTCACGCGTGCCAAATGTCAACCCGAAGCGGCTGCCATGAACTTGAAATCGACACGGGATCGGACTGCGTGCGGAAATCTCATCGAGGCCGCGAGACAACTGCGCGGAGAGCGAATGAATCTGTCTCCAGAACTCTGGCTGCCGAATGGCTCGCACAAAAGCCAGGCCCGCAAGAATGCTCGGCAACGGCGCGTTGAACGTGCCGGAGTGAGCGACATCACCAACCGGTTTGAAGCGGTCCATCAATTCCGCTTTGCCGGCGATGGCCGATAGCGGGAGACCCGCGCCGAGCGACTTGCCGATCGTGCAAATGTCCGGTGTGACGCCGAAGTCTTGCTGTGCTCCACCGGCAGATTTCTTCGCGAACGATTGGATCTCGTCAAAGAACAGAATCAGCCCGTGCTCGGTCGCGAGCCGGCGTGCCCCTTCGAGAAAACCCGGTTCGGGTAAGATCGCGCCGCAGTTGTAATCGACTGGCTCGATCAAAATCGTTCCCGCCTCGTGCTTGTGCTGCTTCACCAAGCGTTCGAGCGCATCGAGATCGTTGTACTCGGCAGCGATGATGAGTTCGGCGAGCGATTTCGGAATCCCCGCTGACTCACGATACGGCGGCTGTGCGCCGAGTAGATCGGCCGGAGGATGACCGCCGATGAAGGTGAACTCGTGATAGCCGTGGAAGTGGCCATGAAAGCGAATGATCTTGTCGCGGCCGCTGGCCGCTCGGCAGAGACGCAGCGCGTGCAACGTCGCCTCACTGCCCGATCCGGTGAAGCGGACTCGTTCGGCACACGGGACGATCTCGCAAATCTGCTCGGCCAGTTCGATTGGGTACTGGCCGTCGAGACTGCACAGCACGCCGAGCTCCCAAACCTTGTCAAACACTTCCCGCAGACAGTCCGGCGCGTGACCCAGCAGTGTCGCGCCGTGGCTCATCGACATGTCGAGGAACTCGCGCCCATCGACATCCCAGAACCGCGAGCCTTTCGCTCGCGAGGCATACACCGGTGCCCCCCAGCCTTGATTGAATCGAGTGCTGGAGCAGACGCCGCCCGGCAACACTTTGCGGCCACGTTCGATGAGTGTGAGGTATTCGGCAGAGAGATTCATTGCGAGTCCTTCAACGCAGGTCAGGCTTTCCAGCCTGACCTAATCGGTCAACCGGGCCTGCTCGCATGTAGGTCAGCCTGGAAAGGCTGACCTACATGCGGTTCTTCCACAGGTTCAGCGTGATGTGAGCTTGGCCTTGGTGATGAGCCTCATGCCAGTTGATGATTTGCAGTGCCCGTGCGAACGTCCAACCGCGATCCTTCAACAGACCGGATTCTGGAATGCGGTTGAGGTCCGCCTCGGTCAACTGCGGCAACCCTTCGAGCAGATGCTGCCGCGAGGCGTTGAGCACTTCATGAATCTGATCCACCCTCAAAACGTTGTCATCGGGCGTGCTGCCCCCTTTGAAGCGGGGGATCAGTTCGGAAAAGCTTGGCGTCTTGCCAAAGAGCCGCTCGGTTGCAAACAACTCTTCGGTGACGCCGATGTGCATGAGTTGCCAGCAAATGTGGGCTCGGCCCGGTCCGGGACGCCAGCCGAGCACCGCGGTTGGGTCGGGTTGCTTGGCGATGTCATCCAACGTGGCCAGTGTGCGCGAACGATTGAATTCCCAGATGTCTTTAATGCAGGTCAGCAGACTCATGACGGTCTCCTTGATTTCGTAGGTTGGGATTCCATCCCGACCGGTCGGGATGGAATCCCAACCTACGGGACAGCTTCGCGATATTTTGGAATCAGCCTGCCGTGATCCGCAAGCCGCTCATCATTGCAGATGAAACACCGAGTTCATCGTCAGCAGCGTGCTCTTGCCGGCGGCGTGTTGGATGACGTTCACGCAGCAGTTGTCTTGGGCGAGGCTCTTGGCTTTGCGGAGTTCCAGCCCCATCAAGTGCGCGGTGAAGGCTCGGTTCACGATGTTGTGAGCCACGACCACGATCGTCTCTCCGAGATGCTGTTGCAGCAGACGCTCGAAGGCCGGCAGCGAACGGCGGAGCACGTCGGAGTAAGATTCGCCGCCGAGATACGGGTGCGTGGCCGGATCTTCGTGGAACAGCCGATACGCCTCCGGGTCTTCGCTGGCGATCGTGTCCCAGTCTTTCCCTTCCCAGCGGCCGACGTGGCATTCGGTGATCTCGGCGATCTGAGTCACGTTCAAGCGATGCCGCTCGGCGATGCAGCGGGCCGTCTCGTTCGCACGGATCAGCGGACTGGAATAGACGTGTTTTACAGGAAACGAGTCCAAGAACTCCGCGACTTGCTCAGCCTGCCGGCGACCGTTTTCGTTCAGCGGCAAATCAATCGAGCTACCTTGCAGGATATAGGGGACTCGGACATTCGCGTCGGTGGTGCCGTGGCGGACAAGAAGCAGTTGAGTGGCGGTCATGCGGTCTCGTAGGTCAGCCTTTCCAGGCTGACCGAATGGGTCTTGAGCGTTGATAAATCGTTCGGGTCAGGCTGGAAAGCCTGACCTACTTGGCACCCGGCAGTTCGATGAGGGTTTGAGTTTTCACGACAGCGCAATTCTCTGGAAACGTGTGGAAGGCGTGAACCAGCAGACTGCGCGGGAACAGGTCCACTTGCAGATAGCTGATGGCCGCCGGAGCCAGTCGATTGGGCGGGTCGAACATGCGGCCGAGCGTCGCCTTGCGGCAGTCGATGGAAAACTCTTCGTGCAGGTGCAGATACACCTCTGGATCGAGCCGCTCGACCTGAAAGCTCAGTTGATAGCCGACACCGCCGGGCAGCACGAGCACTTCATCACGGCTGCCGCGCAGCTTCTTGTCGAACAGCCGCTGGCGATGCGGCAGCGTTTGCCCTTTCGGACCGACGATCTCGCAGACGGTGTGATGTGGCGTTCGGAGTTCCAGCAGATGCCCCGCATCGCAGATCGCGAGGGTCGCTCGGAAGCCTTCTTGCTCGACAGAGGTCCGCTCGTGAATGGCGAGCAACTCGGGATGCACCGAGCGGCCGAGAACGGCGAGATTCAACTCTGACACATCCGGCCGAACCGAGCTGACTTTCATAACCACACCTTCGTTGGAACCCAAAAACCACGAGCGTGCGCGGCCGATTCTAGTCAGCACTTTCGACGGCACGAAAGCGGACGAACGGACGATTTCCCAATGTCGTTGAAGTTCGTCGGAGGCCAGTTTCAACTCTTGACAGTCGCGCTCGTAGTAACCCCATTCATGGGGTCGAGCATGCGACTGAGCCGAGCGTGCGACAAGCCCCGATGAATCGGGTCAATACGAGCGTGCGGTCGCTTCCATCTCCAACAACCTCTTCTTGAGGCTGATTCCTTGCGGAGCCGAGAAGCCCCCCAGCGCACCGCCACTGCCGACCACGCGATGGCAGGGAATGATGATCGGCACCGAATTGGAAGACATGACCGAACCAACCGCCCGTGCGGCTCGCGGCGAACCGACTCGCGCAGCGAGTTCTCCATAACTAAGCGTCTCGCCGAATCCGATTGCTCGTGTCGCGATCAGCACCTTCTTCTGAAACTCGGTGCGGCGTTCTGTCCGCACGGCGATCTTGTCGAACAAGACCGTCTTTCCAGCGGCGAACTCGGTCAGAGTCTTCTTCAACGCGGGATACCAGTTCGATTCGACGAGAGGTTCATCGCCAAAATGGCCGCGCAAGCTGGCCCAAGCGTCCTCGGCACGGCGGTGCCCGATCACCAGTCGCCACACGCAGCGGTCTTGACCGGCCAGCCCCATCCAACCCAGCGGCGTCGAAAAGACACAAGCTTGCAGTCCCATCAGAGCCTCCGCGAAAACCATTCTTTGACCTTGTCCGAAAGCACCCCTAGAATGCGGCCGACGAATAACGAGGCCGAAGGACGATTGCCAGCCTTCGGCGAACATCTCTAGCGTGGGGGCCTCGCGGACGCCGCTCGGTGCGCATTGGACCTCACGCTTTTCTCGTCAAAGGACCAGACCATGTTGGCCTTCGACTCCTACGTCGATGACTTCTATTGCAATATGAACCTCAGCACCGAAATGCCGCTGCCGGCCGCTCGTGAGACGATCCTGGGCTTTTTCGAGCGAATCCAAAAGTCGTACCCGATGATGCGGAATTTCTACACCCGTGAGACCGGCGACTGCGTCCTCGAAGAAGACAAAGACCTCGGCCACCAGCGCTGGGTCTCGGTTGAGCCAAAGCGAGTTTGCAGCGGATTCCTCAACCCGCCCGACATCGACACCGCCTTCGAACAACACCGTCTGACGCTGGAGTTGTTGCCGTACATGCTCTCGGTCAGCCCGCTGGACTGCGAAGCACTCGACTTCATGATGGGCTTCGACATGGCCTACCGAGGCAATCACGACGAACTCGTCGCCGAGGCACTCGGCGGCTGCCCGGCCATCGACGGGCTGGTCCGCATCCCCGGAGCTCGCGTCATCAACTACGAGCCGGCGATCACTCTGACCCTCGACGAGTCCTGCCGCACGCAAGCTCGGCTGATGGTGGAGACTCGCACCAGCGCGTATCACGTCCGACGCGGCGAGTACCCGGAAGAAAACATCAGCGTCTATTTCACACTGCGTCAGTACGGCAGCCTCGAACCGGGCGTGTCGTTCGAGCAAACGCTGGGCAAGCTCCGCACACGCTGTGATGAAATGATCGAGGAACTAGTGGTCGATCCCATCCTGCGTCCGCTGGCCCAGGCCATCTCAACACGTTGAGCCGGCATCGCGGAGAGCGCTCGATGAACGACCCCTCGCGACGCCGTTCGATGAATGCCCCTCGTCTATCGCACTGGTGGCTCGCAGGTGGCCTCGCGCTTTTGGCGATCGTCACGTTTGGATACTGGCCTCGCCGAGCACCTTCGCCCGCCCCATCCAAGCAGACGGAGGCAGACCTATTTCCGTTGCCACCGGTTTCCGAAAGTCCGTTTCTCAACACGAAACTCGATGTCGCTTACGTCGGCAGTAATGCGTGTCGCGCCTGCCACGCGGAACACGACACCGCGTTTCGTCATACAAGCATGGGCCGCTCGATGGCGGAAGTTGACCTGACACTCGAACCGCCCGACGGTCGCTTCGAGCACCCACTCTCAAAGCGTCGCTACGAAGTTCGACGCCAAGCCGGACAGATGTGGCATCGCGAGCTGCTGCTCGTAGACGATCCTTCCGAGGTGCTGCTCGCCGAGTTCCCAGTGAAATACGTCGTCGGATCAGGACACTATTCCCGGACGTACCTCGTTGAAGCGGACGGCTTCCTGGTCGAGTCACCGATCACTTGGTATGCGTCGCGCAAGTCGTGGGACATGTCCCCCGGTTACGACGTTCCCGATCACGCGGCCTTCGTGCGGCCGATCGGCGAAGGCTGCCTGACCTGCCACGCCAGCCAAGCCGACGCCATCGAAGGCAGCCTGCATCGGATGGAAGTCCTCGAAGCGGCGATCGGTTGCGAACGCTGTCACGGCCCTGGTGCTTTGCATGTCGAAAAGCATCGCAATCGCCCAACAGCGACCACCGCCTCGGCACGAAATGGCAAAGTCGATCACACGATCGTCAACCCAGAACACTTGCCGCGAGAACTCGCCGAAGCGATCTGCCAGCAATGCCATCTACGCAGCGCCGCGTTGGTGACTCAGCGAGGTCGCCAACTCACCGACTATCGCCCCGGCCTCCCGAGGGAAGATTCTCGTTTGGATTATTGGCTGGACGAGCCGGACAAACCGATGACCGTCGTCGGGCACGTCGAGCAGTTACATCTCAGCCGCTGCTATCAAAACTCCAAGACACTCTCTTGTATGACCTGTCACCAGCCACACCCGTTGGAACGCGAGGCCAACTCATCCAACCACAGCGCCGCCTGCCTGAGTTGCCATCAACCGGAGAAATGCCGAGTCGATGAATCCAAACGCCAGCAACTCAGTCCCAACAACGACTGCATTGTCTGTCACATGCCGCGCTCTGATACAGAGATTCCACATCTCACGTTCACACATCACCGCATCGGCGTGCATCCGACGTCCGAGCAACCCACACCAGCCACAAAGCCGCAGCAACCCCGACCGGGAGTCTTGCGTCCCTTCTTCGACGTCTCGCGAGTCAGCTCGGTTGATCAACTGCGATCGCTGGGCTTGGCCTATCTGGAAACTGCCAATCGCGAGCAGGAGCCTCGTCTGGCCGATCAATACCGCGACCGCGCGTTGACGCACCTGACACAGGCCCACGCGATCGGATTGGAAGATCCGATGCTCGATGCGTCGCTAGGACGGCTCCGTTTCGTTTTGGGATTGGGGGATTATCAATCCTTGGCCGAACGTGCGCTCAAACACGGCGACATTGCCGGACAAGATCGCTCGGACGCATTGTTCCTGATTGCCGACGCACATCTCAGTGCCGGTCGATATCCGGAAGCGGTGTCTGCACTACATCGACTCACCGCTTTGCGGCGGCAACACGTGGACTGGATGATGCTGGCGGACTGCGAACGTAAACTCGGAAACGACGCCGCTCATAAGGCTGCCCTGCTCGCGGCAGTTCGGATCAATCCTCGGCTTTGGAAAGCCCACCAGCAACTCGCCGAACTCTTCCGCGCCGAGGGGGACACCCAACAAGCCGAATGGCACGAACGCCGTGCCGTCCACTGACGCGATAAGTCCGACCGCCACCAACCTCTTAAAGGGAAACCCCATGCAGATCAGCATCACCCACTGCGTGCAATGAAACTACAAACCTCAGGCCACCAGTCTGGCGGCCGCGATCAAACAGAAATTCGACATCGACGCAACGCTAATCCCCGGCGGAGGTGGCATCTTCGACGTCGTGGTCGATGGCCGCCGCATCTACTGCAAGCGCGAGACCGGACGCTTTCCAACGCATGACGAAGTGTTAGCGAAACTCAGCTGACTGGGACTCGTCAGCTTGGCCGCGTTATTCTGCTGCCACTTTGCGAGACGCTCACCCTGAGGACGCCATGAGTCAGTCGATGGAGAAAACGAAAACGTCCGCCATGAATCCCGCTCCACACAATCTGACACCAGCGATGGAGCGATATCTGGAAGTGAAGCGGCAGAATCCCGGTTCGATCCTGCTGTTCCGCATGGGGGACTTTTACGAACTGTTCTTTGAGGACGCGCAGGTCTCGTCAAAAGTGTTAGGGCTGACGCTGACCAGCCGCGACAAAGGTTCGCCGAACCCGATCCCGATGGCGGGGTTTCCTTATCACGCACTCGAAGGCTACCTGCGGAAACTGATCACGGCCGGGCATCGCGTGGCAGTCTGCGAGCAGATGGAAGACCCGAAGCTCGCGAAGGGTTTAGTGAAGCGTGAGGTCACACAAGTCGTCACACCCGGCACGCTGACCGATGAAGCGCTGCTCGACCCGCGGGAATCGAATTTCCTCGCCAGCGTCTGGCCTGGCCGATCCGGTGCGGTGGGCCTCGCTTGGCTGGAGGTCTCGACGGGGCGATTCCTTACCACCGATTTGCAACCGGAGCAATTGGCCGACGAGGTCGCTCGCATCCGACCGAGCGAGTGTCTGTATCCCGAACATCTCGCAACCGACGAGCGGCTACGTCCGGTGTTCGCACGCGGCGGAATGCTCAAGACACCGCGAGCACCGTGGTGCTGGGCCGATGAAGCGTGTCGATCAGCGCTTCTCAAGCACTTCGGTACTACGACGCTGGAAGGCTTTGATATCGACTCCGCGGCGGAGGGAGTCACCGCGGCCGGAGCGTTGCTCGAATATGTGCAAGAGATGCAGAAGTCGTCGCTGGCCCACATCAGCCGGCTGGAACCGTACCGACGCGGCACTTCGCTGATCATCGACGAAGCAACGCGAGCCAGTCTCGAACTGACACGCACAATCCGCGAAGGCAAGCGAGACAACAGCCTCTTGGAAACCATCGACGAAACGGTCTCGCCGATGGGCGCGCGACTGCTCGCTGAGTGGCTGTCGAATCCGCTGACGAACATCGCCGCGATCAATCGCCGACTGGACTCGGTCGAAGAACTCACGCGTGACACGATTTTCTGCCGCGACCTCCGGGAAATTCTCGCCGAGACCTACGACCTGCAACGCCTCACTGCCAAAGTCGCGACCGGCCGCGCGAGTCCGCGCGATCTCGGCAGCCTGACCCGATCGTTGGCGCTGTTGCCGCGATTGAAAGCCAAGCTAGCGGGACGGCAGAGCGTGTTGCTGCAATTGCTCGAAGCTGACCTCGATCTCTGCGCGGAGATTCGCAGCGACATCGATGCGACGCTCGTCGATGAACCGCCGTTGATCACTACCGACGGCGGCATGATCCGCCCCGCGTTCAATGCGACGCTCGATGAACTCCGAGACCTCGCTCGCGGCGGCAAGGAATGGATCGCCAAGTACCAGGCTCAGGAATCGAAACGGCTCGGCCTGCCGAACTTGAAAGTCGGCTTCAACAAAGTCTTCGGCTACTACCTGGAAGTCACTGCCGCTCAAGCCGCGAAGATCCCGGCCGAATACATCCGCAAGCAGACGCTCAAGAACCAAGAACGCTTCATCACCCCAGCATTGAAAGAATACGAAGATAAAGTCCTCCGAGCCGAAGAGCGTGCCATTTCGCTGGAACAAGAACTCTTTAACGCCCTGCGGGAACGAGTCGCGCGCGCAACCGCGCGGTTGAAGCAGACAGCGGACGTCCTCTCGGAAGTCGATGTGCTCGCCGCACTGGCAACCCTCGCCGTCAAGCAGGGCTATTGCCGCCCGGAACTCACCGACGAACCGCTCCTCGACATCCGCGAAGGCCGGCATCCGGTGCTCGATAAGCTCATGCCTTCGGGAACATTCGTGCCAAATGATGTGCGGCTAGGCCGTAGCACAGGCGGCTCGCCTGTGTCTTCCGACCTGCACTCCATCACAGGCGAGCCGCCTGTGCTACGATCCGGTCGCGTGCAACTCATCACCGGGCCGAACATGGCCGGCAAGAGCACCTACATCCGGCAGGCCGCGTTGCTGACAATCATGGCCCAGATGGGATCGTTCATTCCCGCCAGCGAGGCTCGCATCGGCATCGCCGACCGCATCTTCGCCCGCGTCGGTGCCAGCGACGAACTCAGTAAAGGCCAGAGTACGTTCATGGTCGAGATGACCGAAACCGCTCGCATCCTGAATTCCGCCAGCGAACGCAGCCTCGTGATCCTCGACGAAATCGGTCGGGGGACCAGCACCTACGACGGCATCTCACTGGCCTGGGCCGTGACCGAATTCCTGCACGATCAAATCCGCTGCCGCACCTTATTCGCCACGCACTACCACGAACTGACCGAGCTGACCAAGACATTGCCACACACCAGTAACTGGAACGTCGCGATCCGCGAGCACGGCGATGACATCGTCTTCCTGCACAAGATCGTGGAAGGCCCCGCCGATAAGAGCTACGGGATTCACGTCGCCAAGATCGCCGGCCTGCCGCGTGAAGTTGTCGATCGCGCCACCGTCATTCTCAAACAGTTGGAATCCGATCACATTGACGAATCGGGGCGGGTGAAGATCCCCGAACGCAAATCGAAATCGCGAGACCGCCAACTCGCGTTGTTTGTCGAACCGGATCACCCCGTGATTGAGCAACTCAAGTCACTCGACCTCAATCAACTCACGCCTCTCGCCGCGCTGCAACTCCTCAACGACTTTCGACGAGACGTGGCTAAGTAGTGTCGGAATGTTTGACTTCTCAGTGTGTGGACTCCTACCACGGCCAGCGCGCATAGTTGGGTAGTGTAGGCGAGCTAGCGCGATCGCTGTTGGTTTGATATCTCTCTCCTGGAATTCGTCTGCGTGAGTTTGCTGGTCGTGTGACTGCGGGCTGGAGCGCAGGAGACCAGACCAGGAGG
>SXKJ01000076.1 GCA_005778115.1 Planctomyces sp.
CACCCTACGAACCCTGAAACCGGCCATCCATCCTCAACCAGCTTTTCCGAAGTTCAAAATCACATTCTCGCAAACCGCACTCGCGACCTGATCACGCCGCTCGCAAACGACAAACCCAGACTTCTTCAACAGGCTGCTAAGGCGAGTTGGTTTCGAGATTCATCGACCTTGATAACATCATCATTGTTAGTCCTGGGTCGATTCCGAGCGTAAAGACCATGCCGAAAGAACAGCCGTGATTGAGCAGAAGCTGGCATCGTCACGAAAAGAGTTGCTCGACACATCCGCGCGCAATCGTTTGCTGAACACGCCGCATGGAAAATCGAGAACGAGGCGCATCGACATTGTTGATGAACGCGCCGATGAAGTGTTTCGGCTCTTGGTGCAGGAGAAAAAAGCAATGTCGTTTCGTCCCGGCAGGGATGGGGACGACGAAGAGTCTGAGACGCAAGAAGACGAAGTTGCGTTATCGCAGCCAGATGCCGACGCTGCATCGGCGGGCGAGCCAGTGGAGCGACACACCGATTCGTTTTTGCAGACGCGGCTCACATCCGAGGGGCTTCAGAAGCGATTGCTGGCGATGTACTACGACGCGCGGACGTTTGAAGAGGAGCAGGGCGTCAGCATCTTGTACCTGAGCGTCGGATTTCTGAAATGGTTTGAGTCGCCAACGTCTGACAAAGAACGGTTCGCACCATTGCTGCTCATTCCCGTTGATTTGGAGCGGCAAACGGCCTCATCACGATTCCGGCTCCGTGTTCGCGACGAGGACATCGCGACAAATTTGTCGCTTCAAGCGAAGCTGGGTGATTCCGAATTTGGCATCGCACTTCCAAGTGTTCCCGATGCGGAGGAGCTCACTCCGGGGGCGTACTTTGATGCGGTCGAGCAGGCGATCAAGGTCCAACCTCGGTGGCAGGTGATTCGGAACGATATCGTGTTGTGGTTCTTTTCGTTCGCCAAGTTCTTGATGTATCGTGATCTCAAGCCCGAAACATGGCCTCAGGAAAGTCCATTGGGTCAGCAGCCATTGCTCCGCGAGTTGCTGGAAGATGGGTTTCCACACGATTCGCCAATCTGTCCCGACGATGGCTTCGTCGATGATGTGCTCCAACCGCTGGACATGATTCACGTCACCGACGCGGATAGTTCGCAGTCACTCGTGATTGAAGAGGTGCGACGCGGACGGCATCTGGTCGTCCAGGGGCCGCCGGGAACGGGGAAGTCTCAAACGATCACGAATCTGATCGCCACGGCGGTCAAGCAAGGTCAACGAGTCCTGTTTGTTGCCGAGAAGATGGCGGCTTTGGATGTCGTCAAGCGACGACTGGAAGGCGTTGGATTGGGGCCGATGTGCTTGGAACTGCACAGCCACAAAGCCAACAAGAAATCGGTCCTCGCGGATTTGAAGCGGACGCTCGAACTGACGCGGCCAAAGACGGACGGCGTTACCCAACAAGCGGAGTCATTGCAGGTTGTCCGTGACAGGCTGAATGTTCACGCCAAGTTGATGAACACTCCGCTGAAGCCATCTCAACTCACGCCGTATCAGATTTTGGGTGAGCTTGTTCATCTCTACGCGGACGACGTTGTTCCAGCCGGCTTCACGTTGACAGAACCGTTGAAGTGGTCGCGCCCCGATTTTCAAGAGCGGCAATCACTGCTGGCGGAAGTGGTCCGTCATCTCAAAGAGCTTGGACCGCCCAATGAGCATCCGTGGCGCGGCGTTGGACTGGACGGTCCATTGCTTCCCAGCAACGTGAAGTTTTTGACGACTCGGCTGACGTCGCTCGCTACGGCGATGAAGGAAGCGATCAATGGTGCCGAGCAGTTGATGCTTTTGATGAAAGCGAAGTTTGGAAACGAAGGAGTCACGCTTGCCTCGGCAACATCGTTGATGAATCTTGCCAGCAAGTTCGTGGAAGCACCGCCGCTGGATCGGCAACACATCGGTCATGAAGTCTGGATGAATCGAGCGGACGACCTCGACGAGGTTGTCGGATTGGGCTTGTCGATTGCGCGCGGGCGCAACGAGCTTGCGAGAACGGTTGCGGATGTGGCTTGGGAAATCCAACTTTCGGAATGTCGTCGGCATTTGGCAGCATACGGCCGCTCTTGGTTCCGGTGGTTCCGACGCGAATACCGTGCAGCCTGTGCCACGCTCAAAGGAATCCTGGCGTTCGAATTCCCGAAATCACCGGAAGAGCGACTGAAGATTGTCGATACCGTTCTGGCAGTCCAACGAGCCGAACGTGCTTTATCGCCGGATGCGGACCTCGGCCAAGTTGGTCGCGATGCGTTTGGAACTTTCTGGAAAGGGCCGAAATCAGACTGGGACAAGCTCGCCGCGATCCTCAAATGGGATGCAGACTGTCGAAAAGTGCAACTACCAAAGCGGTATCGCGAAGTCTTCGGAAAGATCGACGACGTGTTGGCATGTCGTCCGCTGCGTGACCTTTTGCAAGAGCGAGTCGCAACGATCAAGCGTGAATGGCAGGAGGTCATTCGGCTATTAGCGTTGGACCTCGCAATGGCATTTTCTCAGAGTGACCTCGATTCCATTCCGCTGTCCGAGTTGCTGGCCCGCGTCGAAAGCTGTTTGAGTTGTACCGAAGAGCTTTCCAAATGGATTGGTTATCGAATTCGTCGCGGACAGTTGAACTCGAAGGGCCTGGAGTCGTTTGCGAATCAGTTGCACGACGGCAGTATTACAGCCGATGCCGCCATCGAGCAGTTTCGCGTCGCGTATTACGAGACGCTCATCCGGCACGTTCTTGACGAGCATCGCGAGTTCGCTTCCTTCGATGGCGGCGAGTTCAGTCGTTGGGTCAACGAGTTCCGGAGCTTGGACCGACGGCGAATTGAACTCGCGCGCCAAGAGGTCGCCGCTGCGCACTTCGATGCCATTCCGAAGGGCGCTGATCGAATTGGCGAAATGAAAATCATCTTGGAAGAGATCGCGAAAAAGCGGAACCACAAACCCATTCGTCAACTGCTTTCCGACGCAGGCCGCGCCGCTCAAGCGATCAAGCCCGTCTTTATGATGAGTCCGATCTCGATTGCGCAGTTCCTTGAACCCGGCAAGTTAGCCTTTGACCTGCTGGTCATCGACGAAGCCAGCCAAGTCAGTCCCGTCGATGCGATGGGCGCTGTGGCCAGAGCGAAGCAATTCGTTGTCGTTGGCGACGAAATGCAGCTTCCGCCAACGCGGTTCTTTTCCAAGATGCTCGACGATGATGACTCGGACGACGGAACGCTCGGCAACCTGGAAAGCATTCTTGGTGCGTGTATCGCGAAAGGGATGCCGAAACGAATGCTGCGCTGGCATTATCGCAGCCGCCACGATTCGCTCATCGCGGTCTCGAATCGCGAGTTTTACGAGGATCGGCTCTTTGTTGTTCCGAGTCCAAATACCGTCTCAGAGGAGCAAGGGCTGCGATTTCATTTTGTCCCGAACGGTGTTTTCGACCGTGGTGGCTCGGCGACCAATCGCGTTGAAGCGCGAGCCGTTGCTCGTGCTGTGATGAAGCACGCTCGGACAACGCCTGATCTCTCGTTGGGCGTCGGCGCGTTCTCTGTGGCGCAGCGAGACGCCATCTTGGATGAACTCGAATTGCTCCGCCGTGAGAGTGGCGGGGTCGAGGATTTCTTTGCCACCGGACGGCTTGAACCTTTCTTTGTGAAGAACCTGGAAAACATCCAAGGCGATGAGCGCGACGTGATCTTGATTTCCGTCGGATACGGCAAAGATGCCAACGGATTCCTGGCAATGACTTTTGGCCCGCTTTCATCAGATGGCGGAGAACGTCGTCTCAATGTGTTGATCAGCCGAGCCAAAGTTCGATGCGAGGTTTTTAGTTCGATCAAGTCCGACGAGATTGACCTCGCTCGTGCCCAATCGCGTGGAGCAGCCTCGTTCAAGACATTTCTTCACTTTGCGGAGACCGGTGAACTCGAAACGCCTCGCCCCACTGGTCAGTCATTTGACTCCGATTTCGAGCGCGAAGTCGCCAAGCGTCTGGAAGAGTTTGGCTACACCGTGGATTGCCAAGTCGGAACAGCCGGATTTCGGATTGATTTGGCGGTTGTCGATCCCGAATGTCCGGGACGGTATCTGCTCGGAATCGAGTGTGATGGAGCGACCTATCACTCTGCTCGTTCCGCACGGGATCGTGATCGACTGCGGCAACTGGTGCTGGAGGACCGGGGGTGGATCATTCACCGCATCTGGAGCACCGACTGGTTCCACCGGCCTGACGAACAGTTTCGCAAGACACTCGCCGCGATCGAAGAAGCCAAAGTCAAATGGGCCACGTCAAAACCAAGTCGGTCAGTCATCGAACCCAGCGAGACGAACGGCGGAGATCTCATTCAACGCGAGTCACCCACAAAGGCAGACTCCAACAATGTTGGTGAAATCGCTGTTCCTTATCAAATCGCCGACTTCACGGTCTCCGTATCGGCATCGTTACACGACGCTCCTTTTGAGTCATTATTGAGGGTCACGATTCGAGTCTTGGAAATCGAAGGTCCAATCCATCGCGACGAAGTTGCCCGTCGTGTTGCCACTCTTTGGGGACTTCAACGTGCCGGAAGCCAAGTTGTCCGAAAGGTCCAGGCCGCGCTCGACATCGCCGCTGCGAAAGGAACGGCTGTCGCTGACGGCGAGTTTTTCCACGCGAGCAATCAATCGGAGATTCGTATTCGATCGCGCGAGAACGTCGGATTGCCGAATCTCCGCAAGCCAGAATATCTACCGCGTACGGAAATCCGAGCGGCAGTCGTTCGCTTAGTGACCGATCACGTCGGTGCAACTCGGGATGAAGTTGTGACCACAACCTCACGCTTGCTTGGTATCAAACTGACGAGCGCGGCGTTGCGGGAAGTGATTGAACAAGAGTTACTTCGGACCGTTGCATCAGGTCACGCTCAAGAGCGTGATGGTCGCCTCTACGCAACTTAAAGACGATGTGCGAGGGACATGAGCTTTCAGCAAACTAGCTCTTGAGAAAGATCTCCGCTTCGCAACAAATGTCGTCGATTGAGATCGAGATCAGTCGAAGTCTTGCTGAACACCAACTTTTTCCATCTCATCGAGTTTATACATCTCGTCATCGATGACGACGACCTTGTCGAGGGTGCTCCACATTTCTGCTGTTGCCGCATCAATTGCGTCAACTTCCCAGCGAGTACCATCGTCAAGAACGACGAGCCTTCCCTCATACTTAATATCCTCTATGTCCGCGACGATGTGCTGACCTAATGCAAATATCCTCAAGCCCCACTCTACTAACGTCTGTCGCTGCAATTCAGTCATGGACTTTGTACCGAGACGCTGCATTTCGTAATCGTTCACGGAGTCTAAAAACGATCTCGCGTCATTTGGGTTTTTCTGCGATCAGTGTGTGATGTCGTCGGTCGTCACGGAAGAACTGATTGCGAGACAATCGCCTGAAGCGCAGGCGATCATTCGGTTGTTGCTG
>SXKJ01000077.1 GCA_005778115.1 Planctomyces sp.
CACGCACACTGGACTTCTTGGGCACGAGACTCGTCCTGCAACACGGCCACGATTTGATCGCCCAACCTCCTGTCGAGCAGACTTCTCAAATCGCCACACCGCAACTATCGCAGCTTATCCAGAATCGCGCAATCGCCCTGCGAATCTCGTAATCTCCTTCCACCACTCAAGAACCAGCTAAGAACCTAAACCGGACAGTAGAACTAGAGCTTTCGATTTCAAATCGAGTCCATTGTTGAACGATTTGGGCATACCGTACGTCGGCGGGATATGGCAGTGAGCACAACCTATCTCCGCGACTCCGCCGATGCCGTCGATGAGCAGCGACTTGCCGAGATTCTCCTGCTCGGTGAATTTGTCGAACGTCGCCGAGTAATCGCCGCCAGCGGCGTCTGCCGTGCGATCGAACTTGGCATTCAGCGAGACCATGCTGCGCAAGAATTGCGCGACGGCTTTGGCGATCCGATCGCGGGTCACTTCGGACGAGCCAAACACGGCGGCGAAGAACGGCGGGTAATACGGCAGCTTCTGGAGCTTGGCTTACGGGGCGCCCAATTCCATGCCCATCTCGATGGGGGCCTGAATCGGCATGAGCACCTGAGCTTCCAGAGTCGCCGCTCGCTCATCCCAGAAGAATCGTGGCCGGGCATAATGGAGATTCGTGTATCGTAGATTTGCCAAGCCCATCGAATTGCGTCCGGTGCGGCCTCCTTCAAAACCCACGCTGAGTGTTTTGGATCAGAGAAGCCCATCCGCTGATCGTGACAGGCGGCGCAGGACACGGTGTTGTTGCGTGAAAGTTGCGTGTCGTAGAACAACAGTCGGCCCAACGCCGCACCTTCATTGGTCATCAGGTTGTGCTCGGTCGAGTTGTCGCAATGCGAAAAACTCCGCCGCATTGATGTGTTTGGGCAGTCGGACGGACGTGTAGTCCTCCGGTTTCTGCGGCACATCGATGCCGCCAAACGACTCGCGCAGAACGGCCCGTTCGGGATCATTCAACTTACCGTCTCTGTCAGCATCAAACCGGCGCAGCAGTGACTCTCGACGAAACGACTCGACAGACAGTTTCGGCTCCTCGGACGCGACTCATATCGCGAACGACCAGACAGCAAGAACGAGGATCGTACGGAGGTTGGGCATGCTTGCCTTCTATCACGCGACGCGGACGTCCGAAAGCAGAATGGGTAGAATCATGATTCACAAAATCATGAAAACCAATGCCGCTGGTAAGCGAGTTCGTCGTTTAGAATCTGCACCGCTGCTTTCATGAATCTGTGAAACATGATTCTGTCGACCCGAAATTGAAACACATGCGACTGTTGATCGTCACACCGGCACCGAAGGGGTCTCGCAAAGGGAATCGCATCACAGCGGATCGTTGGGCACACCTGTTGCGGCAACTGGGGCATCAGGTCGCGACCGACGAGGCTTTCCGCGATCAGCCTTGCGATGTGCTGATTGGACTGCACGCTCGCAAGAGCTCCGCGTCGATTCGGCGTTATCGAGCGATGCGACCTGACGGGCGACTGATCGTGGTGCTGACCGGAACCGATTTGTACCACGATTTGCCGCAGAGCTGCACCGCTCAACGCTCGATCGAATTGGCCGATCGGCTGGTCGTTTTGCAAGCTCGCGCCATTGACGCGCTTCCGCGCAGACTTCAGACCAAAGCGCGGGTCATCGTTCAATCGGCGGTCGGACCAGCGTCGCGTCCGGCACCGCGAAAGGACGTCATTGAAGTATGCGTCTTGGGGCACTTGCGGCCGGTCAAGGATCCGTTTCGCACGGCTTTGGCCTCGCGGCGGCTGCCAACGGAATCGCAGATCATCGTCTCGCATTTGGGTGCGGCGCTCGGCCCGGAAATGGAACGCCGAGCACGCGATGAAATGCTCCGCAATCCGCGTTATCGCTGGCTGGGTGACTTGCCGCATGCACAAGCCTTGCGCGTGTTGGCTCGCAGTCGGCTGTTGGTCAACAGCTCGAAGATGGAAGGGGGAGCGAATGCCATTTGTGAAGCGTTGGCGTGCGGCGTGCCTGTGCTCTCGTCGCGGATCGCGGGGTCTATCGGATTGCTGGGCGACGATTATCTAGGCTACTTTGAAGTTGGCGATACGATGGAATTGGCGACCTTATTGAGTCGCTTTGAAACGGACACCGCGTTTCGCGAACAACTGAAGTCACGCTGCCGTGTACTCGCGCGAATTGTCGAACCGAAACGGGAGCAGGCGGCGTGGCGACGATTGTTGGTGGAACTGTGGGGTCACACACTTTGCGTACGAGGAGCGACTGCTTATGAGCCATTTTCGCATCTCAGTTAGCCAGATCGACCAATACGAGGAGGACGGCTTCTTCATCGTGCCGAACCTGCTCGATGCCGAAGAAGTCGCGCTGCTGACTCAGATCGCTCGCGCGGATCATGAACTGACTCAGAAGAAAGCCACCCGCGCGGATGGTGAGGGAGGAGCGATCGACCTCGTCGTCGAGAATGAATTGCCGGATGATGCGATCTACAGCGCGATCGTCCGCAGCGAGCGGATTGTCAATGCGATGGAAACGCTGCTGCTCGATGAGGTGTATCACTACCACCACAAGATGATTCTCAAAGAACCGCGTGTTGGCGGCGCGTGGGCTTGGCATCAGGATTACGGCTACTGGTACAACAACGGCTGTTTGTTCCCGCACTTGGCGAGCTGCATGATCGCGTTGGACAAGGCAACCCGCGAGAACGGCTGCCTGCAAGTATTGCGCGGTTCGCAGCATCTGGGCCGCATCGACCACGGCAAGACCGGCGATCAAACCGGAGCGGATCTCGAAAGAGTCAACGCCGCGCTGCAACGCTTCGAGTTGATTTACTGCGAGCTTGATCCCGGCTCGGCGATTTTCTTCGACTGCAACTTGCTGCACCGTTCCGATCAGAACAAGAGCGACCAGCCGCGCTGGGCCTTCATCGCCTGCTACAACGCTAAGCACAACGACCCCTACAAGGATTCGCGGCACCCGCGCTACTCACGACTGGAACGCTGTGACGATTCGCAAGTGAAGGACGTTGGCCGGCAGCAATGGGCAAGGTTGCAACGGTCCTAAAAAGCCTAGCGAGCGGGGCGGCGTCAGCCCCCTTCCAACGGCACGACAAACACACTTCAACGGCGTA
>SXKJ01000078.1 GCA_005778115.1 Planctomyces sp.
CCGAAAAATCGAGGACAAACGGCAACACACCCTGTAAACTCATGCCCGGCCTCCCTGCGGCGTTGAAGTGCTGATGTCACAACACCTTCTACGCCCTCGCGGGCCGCTTCATTGGATACGCATGAATAATGTGGGCTAGTGTCCTGAGTTGTTAATTCGTTGACAAACTTTGCCCGCGATTTGTCGAGATTTTGATGCGTTTTCAATGCAACGAACTTACAACTCAGGACACTAGCCGCCGGTAATTTTCCGGACATCCTCGATCCTGAATCACCGGTGGCTAGCGCCATTCCGCTCAAAGCGAGTGCCATTGGGCGTCAGCCCCCCGGTCATGGGGAGAATGCACCGGGGGGCTGACGCCGCCCCGCTCGCCTGGTTTTCTCTTGAGCCGACGACTACTCCGCTAAATCCAAGCACACGAGATGCGTCTCGCTCCGCAGATACACTCGGCCGCGAGACAAGATCGGTGCGGCCCACGCCGGGTACTTGATCCCGCTCACCGACATCCGGCCGAGTTCGTCAAACTTGTCGGGATTGATCTTCATCAACGACAGCGTGCCACGCTCGCCCAGCGCCAAGAAGCGGTCGCCGATCTGGATCTTTGATCCACGCCCCAGGAACGGGAACGGGATGATCTTGCCGGTTCCATCTTTGATGTCGCCGGTGACCGGGCTTTGCGAGAGCTTCGAGGTGTCCCCTTCGTAGCCGGTCGACTGCCACAGCACTTTGCCCGTCTCTAGGTCGAGACAGCGCAGTTCCCCTTCTTCTTCATGTCGGCCGCTGAAGCCGTACAAGTGCCCGTCGACGTGAATCGTCGTGGACCAGTGCGTCAGCATGTTGCGGGGGTCTTGCCAGAGAACTTTGACTTCCTTGCCAGAAGGCTGCACTTGCAACAACGCTGAACCGGCTTTGTACGCGGCAGACAGGAAGATCTTGTCGTCAATGACCACCGGACGAGCCGCATTGACTGAATCGCGCTCCTTCGGTCGAAACCAGAACTTGAAGTTCACCGATCCATCTTTCGGATCGAGCGACACGAGTCCCTGCCGCATCAGGCAGAGTAACTGCCGGCGTCCATGAATCGTCGCGGCGATCGGCGACGAATAGCTGTAAAGCGACTCATTGCCAGTCCACTCGTACTTCGGCTTAATCGAACCACCGGTCTCGACTCCGTTCCAAGTCTTCTTGCCGACCGATTGCCAGACCGTATCGCCGGTCTCCGAATTGAACGCGACCACGCCAGAGTTCGGCTGCCCGCCGACCAATACGATCAACAAATTTCCTTCCAAGATCGGAGTGCAGCCGACACCAAAGAAATTCTCCTCGTCCGGGATGCGAAAGTCCTTTGCGCAGTCGCGTCCCCAAACTTGCTTACCGGTCACGAGGTCGAGGCAGAAGAGTTTGCCCTCTGGATTGAGCGTGAAGACGCGCGTCTTCGTGAGCAGCGGCGTGCAGCGCGGGCCGTTGTTGTAGGCGTATCGGTCTTCGTATTCGGTCGCGTAGGTAAACTTCCACAACGGCTCGCCATTGTCGGCTCTAAGACACTCGACGATGTCCTCGTTACCGCGAGGTCGATGAAAAACGACCAGCCGATTGCCCAACACGGACGGCGCGCTGTATCCGGTACCGACACGCTTCGACCAAGCTGTCTTCAAGCCTCCTTCGGGCCAACTCATCAGCCAGTTCGTTTCGTTGCAAGCTCCTGTGCCGTGCGGCCCCAAAAAGGACGCCCAGTCTTCTCCTTTGCGATCCGGAGCCGGCACATCTGTGACCGGTTTGTCGGTAGATGTTCCGGTCAGTGCCGCCGGTTTTGGATCGGCGGCGACGGTGATTCCGAGTGACATCAGAACTAATGCGGCAGCCACGCTCGATACGGTCCATCGGCCTGTCATGCGATTGCTCTCGTGTGCGGAAAAAGTGGGATAACGGCTATCGACCATCAGCTTTCGGCTTTCGGCCGGACGAAGGCTCTGCCTCGGGGAGGCGCAGAATCTTGTAGCTGTCGTTCGCGTACAGCAAGTCCGCGTCATACCGAACTGCCGCGCGGACGATCGCGTATTGGACGCCGGGAGCGAGTCGCACCAACTCGCGCAGTTCCTTGGCAGAATAAGTTTGATCTCCGGCGAAACTCGCCTCGCTCCATTTCGTGATCTTTCTGAGCCGGTCATTCCATTCGACGATGCCGGCCGCATCCTGCGGGCAGTCCTTGCGGTTGACGAATTCACCATGCTGAGCGAACCACTTGAACGCTTCCGCTTCGTCGGGTGTGTGAAACAGCGCGTCCGCTGGTGTGTTCTTCGCGACCCACCGACAGGCGTCGCGCCAATCGGATCGCATCGCTGACGGCAATTGATTGGATGGCGGAAAAGCGTAAGTCGAAATCATCGCCCAACACAGTCCGACGATCCCCACCAACCACAACCAGCGCTGCTTGATGAGTCTCGGCATCAGCATCGCGACCGCAATCGGCAGCAACAGATCGAACAAACGGAACGGATAGAATTTCAACAAGGCAATCCGCCACTGATAGCCGGGCATGGATTGAATCGGACGTGGACCAAATCCCACAGCCCACCCGGCCAAGGCGAACAACGCCGCCGCGAGAACGTATCGAGCCCACCACCAATCCGCCTGAGCCAGCTTCTGCTGCTTCTTCAAGCCGATTACAACGGCCAACCACAAAATGGCAACGGCCCCATAACCGATGCAGTTCAGGCGATCGAAATCCATCGGATCAAGATGGTGCTTCAGCCGGTAATGAACTTGGATGAAGTTTGCTGCAAATGCAGTGCGAGCATTCCCCGCGTCCAACATCTGCACGGCCGGCAGTAGGCCGGGCAAGGCCGTCACGGTTAATAACGCGATGGCCAACAGCCAGCGGCGAACACCATCAGCGTTTATGTATTGAAACTTGAAATTTGAAATTTCCGCGATTCCCATCGCGATAACGTGCCAAAGTCCGACGATCGGATGAAAGCTAATTGCAAGTCCGCTGAACACGGCGGCGGCAATGATGCGTCGATCGAGCATTGCGGCGATGCCCCAGAAGACGCAGGCATACGCGATGACTTTCGACTCGAAACCGCCGATCAGCCACTCGCCAGACAAGTTGCCAACTGCTTGCAGGCCGACGAATAGCCACGCGGAAAGGAATGCCGTCATCGAGGAAGGCGGATTGCCGGATTCATCGCGTTGCAGTCGCGTGGCGAACGCAGTCCAACCCGCCGCGAGTATCGCGAGGCCAACGGAGCGTCCAAGGAACGCAACGGTCGTGAGATCCAACCACAGCGTCAGCCAGCCGAATGTCTGATAGAAAACCCGATGCGCGGGAAACGATTGGAGAAACTGATCTCCCGCGCACCAAGTGGAGCTCCAGTAGTGCCGCGCCATCGCGAGGTAGTGCGGTTCGTTCACCGCTGGGATCGGCGCGCAAACCAACGACACCACTAGAAAGCTGAGCCACACAGCCGCGACCACGAGCAACTTGAAACGACGCTCGGTCACAATGCTTTCGGCTTTCCTCGCTTGAAAGAATCAGCCACGGAGAAAACACAGATGGAACACGGAGAATGCCAACAAAAAAGTCATTCTGATCCGTATTCCATCCGTGTTTAATCTGTGGCGAATGCGGCTGAACTACTTCTTCTTTGCTGCCTTTTTGGCGGACTTCTTTGCCGCATTTTTCGGCGCAGCGGCCTTTTTTGCCGCACTCTTCTTGGCGGCCTTGGGCGTTGCCGACGACTTGCTCTTCGCTCCGCCTCCGAAAGCTTGATCCCAGTTCTTCCAGAATTCTGGCGTCGTGCCTGTCCGAACGATTGGTCCACTCATGCTCTGCTGACTCCTTGGTTTGCAACTCGTACACGGTCCACTCGAATGACCGTCGGCGATCTTGGCCGGGGGTTCGAGCGGACGCACTGTGTCTTACATTCCGTTTTGTTGTCAAGCAGTTCGCCCAATGTCGCTCGGCCGGGCACGAGCTTTGCCAATTGCAGTGCTTCACTGCCAGATCGGGCCACCCATCAAACGGCAGTCGGAGGCTTGTCAGATCATGGCTGTCAAACTCAACTATCGCGTCTTGCTGTCAGCTCCCGGTTCACGAATGGTGCCGCCGGGATCGGTTGCTCGCCAACGGAGTCAAACGATGTTGTTCCCGCCGTTCGATGACGAAGCCCGGTTCATGCGTGCCTGGCACGCAGTCGGGATTGCTCGGCCTGTGCATCAGGGACTGTTCACGTTCGACGTCTCTGACTTGCCCTACATCCTCGTCTGCGGCGGCCGTAAGCCAGGAGCCACCGTCAGTGTCACTAAGGGGGAAGTCAAAATCAGCCGCCCGCTGATCATCACCCCCGACAATCTGCGGCCTGACTTCGAGGACTTCTTCGACGAGCATGACGAAGAAGATCTCGTGCAATTCTTGTTGGCTCGAACGGCGGCGTTCTCGAACCTCAAGATTCGGAACACGTCCACTGAGAAAAAGCTCGTCAGTGACAGCGTTGAAGAGGTCGTCGAGAAGCTCAACAAGCAGCTCGATAGCCAGGACGAAGACCGCGTGGCGATTCTGACCGCTCCGCCCAAACTCGGCGGGGTCGCCCTGCTGCGCTACACAACCGAACGAGTCCTCGCCAGCGCACCGGATAACGTGCAAGAGCTGCGCGAACGCGGGTTCCTGCCGTCGTAGGATGGGCACTCTTGCCCGTCCTACATCACGGATGCTTTTCGATCTCCCGCGTTACGGTTCGAGTCAGGGAATCGTGTTCCGGCCGCCGCTGTATCAAGTGGATTTCGAGCAATTCGTAGCGATCGAAGTCGATGTGCTTCCGGGCCAACTGTTCGAGTTGCTCAACCATCGCAGCGACTTGTTCGTCCGCTTCTCGCGGCTTGGGATCGAATGGGACTTTCAGCATGATCCTCAGGATGCGTGGCGTGTTCTTGTGCATCTTGAGCTGCCCCCCCTGAACCTGCGGGTACGATTTGGGGAACGCTTGATGAATCGCAAATTGCAGCGGCTGAAACGGCCGCGTGTGCAGATACCAGTAGACCCACAACCCGGCGGACATCGCGGCCGCGAAGAGAAACAGGCCGATGACAAGTTTTGTCCCAGAGAATTCGCGCGGTGAATTGCCGAATTTGCGCGGCTCTAAAGACGGATCCGAGGTATTTGGAGTTGGCTCAGTCATCTCACTTCGTTTCAGTCGGAGAAGGATTGGGCGGGAGAATGCGGTCGAGGTTGGCTTCTGGCAATGGATGCTTTCCTGACCAAGCGACGGCACCCGCGCGGTCGATCCAGAACACTCCGGTTTGAGTTCGCAGTTGATCCTCGTCGTAACGCCCCCACAAGCCGTGTATGTAGAACTCTGGATCGGACAACAACGGGAAGGGGAACGGCCCCGCACGTTGAGCCGCTTGCCGATTGAACTGCGGGATCGCGGCACTGACTCCAACCACCTTCACGCCGCGCCGGTTGAGTTCGTCAATTCGCTGACGGACGCGTATCAAGACCGGATCGTGATCGGCTCCCGCTTCGCCGTCAAAGAAGACCAACAGGATTTCGTTGCGTCCGAGATACCGCTCGAACTTCACCAACTGATTATTGCTGTCGAGCCCCACGAATTTCGGAGCCGCCCGCCGCTCGACCATGGCGGACGCAGATCGCTCCTGCGGAGGTTGCCGGGACTTCCAAACGACCAGTCCGAGAATAATCACTGCCGCGATGGGCAGCGTGAGAACTCTGGCTCGGAACGATTGCGGCATGGTCGAACCCAAGGAATCTGTTTGACAACGAACAGATTCTAGGGGCAGCCTCCGTCTCCGCGAACCAACCGCGCAACAAAAAGGGGAGGCGCAGCGTGCCTCCCCTCGGTGACTCCCTTCACCCACCGCAGACTCCTTCCGCGGCGATTCCTCCGTGTTCGCTCTTGATCATTGCAGCTCGCCGCACGGGCGAGCGATGGGTTCACAGTCAGGTGAAGCAGGGCAACTTCACGTCCAAGTTCAGCCGGGCGGTTTGCTCGCCGTTCTGAAACGTTTCGAGCACGCGGTTCCAGTCATCCCCTTGCAGTTTCTTGCTGGTGCGAAAGAGTTGCCATTGCTGATCGCGGTCGATGACCGACACATGCGGCAGCGACTTTTCATTGAAAAGTTTGTTGACCGTTTCGCCGTGGTCGGTCGAGGTATCGATCACGACAACCACAAACTTCTGGAGCAATTCCCGGCGTTGCTGCGTCTTGCGAACCTCATCGACTTTCACGGCCGAGGACTCTTCGGCGGGATTGAGGATGACGAGCAACGGCTTCTTCACCCGCTGAGCCTCCCGATAAGCCGCCGCGTAGTCCGTGAAGTGCGTGGACCGATTGGCGATCGCCGCAACCTGCTGAACTGGAATGCCGACGGACGGATCCAACACCGCCAGCATGAGGGTCATTTGGTAAAGCATCGCGACAATACTCCTTTGTCACGCCGAGGGCGCAAGTCGTCTGTACGACCCATCGCCGAACCGGCCACGAAGCGCACAGCGTCTCCGCTGACGACTTCGTAAGAGGCGGTGCCGCTCAGGCTGAGTTCCCAGCCAGCCTGCGAGCCACGAAGGCTCTCATCTGCGCGACCACCGACGAATCAAATCCGTTCGCTCGCAACCGACGCACCGCGAAGCCTGACCCAGTGGCTCACAGCGGACACGCCGAAGAGGGCGGGACTCTCGTGGCTCGCTCCGCGACCGTCAAGTCAGCCGCGGATGCATTTTCGGGCCGGTGACACCACGCCAATTGAGTTGTGATTGCGACAGAATCAGCGTGTGACCAAGTTGAGCAGAGTGTCTTCGGGCAACAACATGCCGGCCAGCAAGCAGAGCACGAACACGATCTGGACTCCGTTGCGAAGATAGCTGATCCCCCACGCTCCCGGACGTCGCATCAAGATGACGAGTGCTCCCAACCAAAAGAGAACCGACACACCACCAAAGAATCGCCGAAAGATTCCGCCGTCTAAGATCAATGACGCCAGCATCGCAAACAGAATTTGGAAAAAAAAAAAATGCGCGGACCAATGCCGTGTGATACACGCCGGTCGTTTGCTTGGACGGTACATCGTGGGGCGGTGGCGTCGTTGTCGAAGAATTGATTTCGGACATCGTTGCGTCTCCGATTGTTCGTCGCAGGGACTTTATCCAAACACTTCATGGACCACATGCCCGCCATTGACGGTGACCATTTCCCAGCGGTTGTGATGCTCGTAGGTGAGGTCGTGCTGGTCAAGACCGAGTGCATGCAGGATCGTCGCGTGTAGATCATTTGGATGCACTGGCCGCTCGATTGCGGAGTAACCGACCTCATCCGTCTTGCCGATGATCTGACCTCCGCGAACTCCGCCACCGGCAAGCCATGTCGTGTAGCCGGACGGCGAATGATCTCGGCCGGGCTTCGACGCCCCGCGTTGGCTGGTCGGAGTCCGTCCAAACTCACCGCCGCAGACGACCAACGTTTCGTCGAGCAACCCTCGTCGTTCGAGATCCATTAAAAGCGCGGCGATCGGTTTGTCGATCGCGCGGCACTTCTTGCCGTGTTCCGTTTCGATGTCGCTATGAGAATCCCAGCCGCCAGAACGGATCTGAATGAACCGCACACCTCGCTCGACCAATCGCCGAGTCAGCAAACAGATTCGGCCATACTCGGCGGTCTCTTTCTGATCGAGCCCATACAGCGCTCGCGTCTGCGCAGTCTCTTGCGAGAGGTCGAAGATCGCCGGAGCGGAAACTTGCATCCGAAACGCCAGCTCATACGACTTGATGCGTGCTTCGAGTTGGGAATCGTAGGGGTCGAGAGCTGAGAGACGAGAGTCGAGAGGAACCGCAGGTCCGTTTGCCTTCACTCTCGTCTCTCGACTCTCAGCTCTCGACTTCGCCAGATGCTCCCGATTCAGGTTGTCGAGCAATCGCAACTGCGCCTCGCGATCCGCGCGAGTAAACCCATCTGGCAGTGTGAGGTTCGGAATGCCCTTCTGTGAATCGACCAGCACTCCCTGAAACTGAGCCGGCAGAAATCCCGTGCCGATCGCCGGAGGCCGAACCGTCTCGCCTGTCTTGAACACGACGAAGCCCGGCAGGTCCGAGTTCTCGCTCCCCAGGCCGTATGTCAGCCACGCGCCGAGGCTCGGCCGATCGCCGACCTGCGTGCCGGTGGTCGCGATGAACTCCGCCGGAGCATGAATGGGCGAGTCATGCTGGCAACTCCGAATCACGCATAAGTCATCGACGCACTGCCCCAACTCAGGATGCAACTCCGACACCGGAATCCCGCTCTCGCCGTATTGCCGAAACTTCCACGGGCTGGCCAGCAAGTTATTGAGCGGCGACCGCGCGATCTTCGGGATGTGTTTCCCAATCGACTCCGGCACATCCTTCCCATGCAGTTGTTGCAGCAACGGTTTTGGATCCAGCGTGTCGACTTGGCTAGGACCACCACCTTGAAAAATGAAAATGACGGAGCGAGCAGTCGCGCGAATGTGCGGACGCGACTCTTCGGCGCGTATCGGTAACAGCCCATCAAGGCGCAGCAACTCGGAGAACGCAATCGCCCCTAAGCCGAGATTGCAGCGATAAAGCAGGGTGCGCCGAGAGATCATTTACGACTCCACTGAAGCCGGGACGGATTCGCTTTTTCGCTTTCGTACCGGCAAAAGCCATGACACGACGAGAAGGCACATGCAAGACAAAGTCGCCGCCAGCAAAAAACTCCAAGCCAGGAGTTGCGAATGATTCATCCACCCGGCCCACTGCGCGAGTCGAGTCTCGCGAAACGATCGTATCGCCAGATAAACGGCAATAAAGGTCCATCGACCGACAAAGTGCGCCGCAATGGCACGGCCAAGCCAGTGACGGCATCTTGTCGCCCGCCAAACAAACGCCCCTGCCACAGCCGGCACCACAAAGGGACAAAGCACAAAGAAGAAGTAGAAAAATGCGGCGTCAATTGGTGGTGCCCAGTGCATTTCAATCGCGAACCAACCAACAATTAGAAGCAGTACGCTTGCGAGACTTTCCATTGCACCCGCCCGCAAGGCCAAGAGCAGCCGATGTCTGCGATCGGAAGCGATGCCCCTGAATACGAACTGAGAAATCTGTGCCGATGTGACAGCAACAAAAAATGGAAACGCAAGCGAAACGATGATCGCATTGACGAGGCGGGCGCAAATAGTTCCCTGAACCACGGACGAGAAAGGCAACGGCTCGAATAGCGGAAAAATCATGGCTCACTCTAACGAAGACAACTCACTCAGGCTCATCATCACATGGCACAACAACTGGAGCGGCGTCGGGGCGTTTGGCGTCACCGAGACTCCGGAGCGTTTGGCGGTCTCTTCGTCCAGGAATTGGCGTGCTCGGAGCCGTTCGGTTGCGTTGGGCGGGCGACTGAGGACTTCGAGAAACAGCAGATCGACTTGACGTTCGTGGCTGGGGCCAGCCAGCAGTTCGATACGGTCGGCCAAGGCGATTCCGCAACGGACGGCAAACTCGTTGTTGAGCAGAAACAAGGCGCTCAGCGGCGTTGTCGAGACATTCCGCAGCGGACAGCTTTCGCTGGCTTCGTTCGGGCCGTCGAACAGGAATTGCATCGACGGAGGTTGGCCACGCTTTTGAAAGAGATACAGATTGCGGCGGTTCGACTTTTCACGACCGTCGAGCGACTCGCCCGACCCACCGACGCTCGGTCCACCGATGCGGCGTTCGAGCAATCCCGCGACGGCGAGTTGCGTGTCGCGCAGGACTTCGGCTTCGACGCGACGACGCGGGAACGTGGCCGACGCTGCTAGCGTCGTTGACGGAGGCAAGCTGCCTCCGCCACGAGCTGACGCCGTCCGATAGGTCCGCGACGTCACGATCAACCGCTGAATGTGCTTCGTGCTCCAACCGGAGTCGATCAATTCGCTGGCGAGCCAATCGAGCAACTCCGGATGCGTCGGCTTCGCACCGCGCACACCGAAGTCATCAGATGTCGCGACGAGTCCCGTCCCGAAATGCCATTGCCAGAGTCGATTGACCCACACACGAGCCGTCAGCGGATGCCGCGGATCGGCCAGCCAAATGGCAAGGTCGAGTCGGTTCGTAGTCCCGCCTTTAGGCGGAATCGCCTGACTGATTTCGCGTTCTGTTCCGCCTAAAGGCGGGACTACGAGCACCGCTGGCACACCCGCTGTCACGACCGGGCCGATGTTGTGAACGTCGCCGCGAATCTTGATGCCGCCTCGCTCGCGTGACAGTGCGTCACGGTCGAACGGCAGTGGGTAGAAGCCGATGCTCGGCAGCACGTCTATGCGATGCGGACTCGTCGCCGGCGAGTAATACGCGAACGTCTGCGGGATGCGGGGTGAGGTCTTCTCGATCTCGACGATCTTCCGTTTGATCTCGTCGTACAGCTTTCGATCAGACTCTGGGATGTAACGGTCGAGCACATTCACCGACGCTTGAAACTTGAGGTCTACCAGCCGGGCGAGTCGTTCATGTTCGATCTCACGTTGCTCGGCGGGTGCGTCGTAGGCTGAGCGTTCCTCCGGCGTCAGTGAGCCTCGCACCTCGTCATGAAATCGCCGCCGAGCGGATTCCAGCAACGATTCTCGCAAGGCCAGTGCCGGCTCGTATTCGGGAGGCCGACGCGATTCAAACTCACGACGCAAAACCGGATCGCGCAGAGCGACATCAATTGGCTGCCCGGTGACGAAGTACGCTTGCAGGCGGTAATAGTCGCGCGTCGATATCGGGTCGGTCTTGTGGTTGTGGCACTGAGCACACTGCATCGTCAGGCCGAGAAACGCATTCGCCGTCGCGTTGGTGATATCGACCAGCACGTCGTTGCGTTGCCGCCACTTGTCCTCTTCGTTGCTGCTGATCCGAGCCGCCGCGAGGAAGCCGGTGGCGATCAGGTTCTCGTCGGAGTACGGCTGCAATTCGTCACCGGCGATTTGTTGCCGAATGAATTCGTCAAACGGCTTGTCGCTGTTGAAGGCGTTGATGATGTAGTCGCGGTATCGCCAGGCGAACGGGCGCGGATGATTGCTCTCATAGCCTTCCGATTCGGCCCAGCGTGCGACATCCAGCCAATGTCGCGACCAGCGTTCGCCGTAGCCGGGGGATGCGAGCAGCCGATCGACGAGTTGTTCGTAAGCGTCCGGCCGTGTGTCGATGACGAACTCTTCGACGTCGCCACGACCCGGAGGCAGGCCGAGCAGATCGAGTGACAGGCGACGAATGAGCGTGCGACGGTCGGCTTCATCGGCAGCCTGCACACCGAGTTCGCGATGCTTCTCGGAGATAAAGGTGTCGATGCCGTTGTAGCCGACTTCGTTAGACTTCGGGGACGCTGTGGAACGCTCGTCCGAACTCTGACGAGTTCGGCTACCAAACAACGCTGGTCGCTTCACCGGCTGAAACGCCCAATGGTCGGACTTCACTTTCGGCGATGGCAAGAACTCATGGTCCCAATCGAATCCGACGTCGATCCACTTCCGCAGCAATGTGATCTCCGCCGGCTTGAGCCGATCCCCTTCGGCGGGCATGACGACTTTAGGGTCTCGGCCTTCCAGCACTTCGATGACTCGGCTGCGATGGCTCTTGCCGATGACGACCAGCGGCCGGCCGGTCGTTTCACCGAGCCACTCCTCGCGAACATCCAACCGCAGGCCGGACGACGCATCGCCACCGAGATGACATTCCCAGCAACGTCGTGACAGGATCGGGAACACGTCACGGCGGAAGTCGAGCTTTGCCGGCTTAGGCGAATTGGATTCCTCGGCCAACGATACAACGACCAAAACACTCGCGATCGCAAACGCGGTGCATTGCTTGATCATGGTGAGGAGGTTCGTCGGCATTTGCGAAATCCCAGCGGTAGTACAACGAAATCATCAACCGTAGGGTGGGTCGAGTCATCGAGACCCACCAAGATCCACCAAATGATTCCAGCTAACAAAATTGTGGTGGGTCTCGATGACTCGACCCACCCTACGCTGGCTGTGCCACGGCGAGATGGTCCGTTATTCCGCAGCGTAATCCAATCGAATGCGGCGTTTCGGGGTCAGCAAGTCGATGTGATTTTGCAGCGGATCAGGCTCCAGCGACACATAGACGGATTGCTGATGACTGGCGTCATACAGGACTTCCTTGCCCGTGCGTTTGTCGATGAGGTGCAGCACGCCGTCCGAGTTTTGGCCGTCGGTCGAGTCGTCGCTGGGTCGTTTGTAGGTCAGCAACAAGAACGGAACGTCGGTGAGTTGGTCGATCGCCAGCGGCAGGTTCTTCGTGGGGATCTTCCAGAGCAACCGCAGCGAGCGGCGGTCGAAGGCGTGCAGCCAGCCATTCAACAGCGGCTTGCGAAAGCTGCCCCGGTCTTGCTGAGTCGCCAGCCAGCTTCGCTCCGTCACGGGGCCAGCAAGGATCACGAACAGCCGCAGGTCGTCGCCGAAAACGTGTGCGGTGGTGAGCGACTTTGGTAGCGTGACCTCGTGTTTTGCCAATTCCTGACCATCGGCCAGCGAGAGAAACCGGAACGTCCCGGACGGCTCGACGATGCCGCAGCGCGATTCATCCACTGCCAGCGGAACACTCTGCGGTGGCAGCGAGCGTTCCCAACGAGTCGCTCCGCTGACGAGATCTTGGAAACGAAGTTGCAGTGCCGACGACGTTTCTTCCGGCTTCTCCGCCGCGAGCAACAGACGCCGCGTGCCGAGTTCCAGCACCACTGAATTGGGATCGGCGGTATCCTCACGCCGCGACAGCAACTGTCCGTCGAAGCCGCGTCGCACTTCGAGTTCGCGTGTGGCGATCAACCGCAGCACGATCTGTTCGCCATCCCCCGTGATCGAGACCAACGGCGGCAGATGATGTCGCATCCACAGGCGCGAGCCGGTTGCCGGATCAACCGCGATCAATCGATTGCGAGAGCGATAACACAGCAACCCCGGACTCGCGTGGACAACGTCGAGCACCGGCTGTTCGTACCGATCCAACAAGAGAAAGTCGTCCGGGCGAACGCCCAACCGACCCGGCAAGAATTGGTGCGCCGCGACCTCCTCATAGGGGCCGACCGTAACCGTCCACAGCAACTTGGCATTGGTCTCGCCTCGTTCGTCGAGTGGTTGAATGCCGAATAAATCTTCGCCGACCTGCAACACCAGCAGCGGTCCAAGCCCCCAGCCGTGATACATCAGCCAATTGTGGCGGAAGGGAGAATTCGACTTCGGCAGCGGCAAGTCCCAGAACCCGCGTTGTCCCGCTCCATGAAAACGAACCTTGCGTCCCTGGCGATCCACGGACACCGTCATTCGCCGCCAATTCGGATCGCGGCTTTGGAACGGAATTGGAAAGAAATAGATGTCATCGTGCGGTTCGTCTTGAATCGTGATCTTCGGCAGCCGATCGGGCCACGGGTCGCGCGGCCCGTCCGCCAACGCGCGACCAATCAGCGAATCGGGCATGACTTCGGCCAGCCATTCTGAGGAACTGCGTCCATCCGCCAGCTTCATGTCGGCGAAGCGATCGCGCAGCTCACGATAGCAGTCGGCCGCTTCCCGCGGCTCACTCCGAAAATCATGCAGCAGCGCCAACCGATACCACGCCTGAGCCGCCGCCACTCGATCGCTCCCCTGGGCGATTTCGCGGAGTGCGAGACTCGTCGGCAGATAACCGACACCAACGCTGGAGCGTCCCGACAATTGGAGTCGCAAGTCGCGTCCCATCGGCAAGCAAGCCAGTTTGTCCGCCAGCGTCTTTAAGGCGAACGCATCCGGACTGTCGTTCGCTCGCTGCTGTCGCTCGATAAGCACGGCCTCCATTTGTTCGCGAGTCTTCGCGTCGGCCTTCGCGAACAGATCGAGGATCACTCCCTGCGCCCAGCGATCATGTCGCACAGTCCGCGTCGCGGCCGAGCGAGGCGCATTCGATCGCGATTTGGGATCGGAGGTCGCTGGCTCCGAAATCATCCTCTCGCCATCGGGAGGTTGGTCCAGCCAATCGAGAGTGTCGCGCATGGCGGCGAGCAGATCACCGCGACGTCGTTTGCTCTCGATTTCATCCTGCTTCGACGGCGCTGGCTTGGTGATCTCGGACGGCCGATTGGCAACGGAGTCGAACAACCCCAGATGGCTGGGAGTCAGCACCGCCCACCGCCCACCGGCTCGCACGATGCGGCCCGTCGACAATAAGCAGCTTTCCTTCGACGCCACTTCTTTCGAATCCAAATCCCATCCGAATCCATCGTCGGATTCTCGGATCGCTCCCGACGCGGCATCAATCATCGACCAGCCGCCGCTGAGCAATGGGTAGACGTAATGGCCACCGATCCATTCTCCCGGTCCGGCGGGTGGTGAGTGCGGCACATGCCAACGCTCGTGACCATTCGCGAGGTCCAAGGCCGTGACTCCCTGACGTTCAAACACCAAAACGCCCGACGGGCTGCTGGCGAAAAACAACGGCTCCGCGAACTTCACATTCCAGACGAGCTCACCCGTCCGCGAATCCAACGCCCGTAAGCTGCGCGATTCCGGTGAGGCGATGAGTAGACTCGAATCGTCCAGGCGAGCGGGGGGCGTCAGCCCCCCGGTTCTTGGAGCGTTATCCGACTCTGCATTTACCGGGGGGCTGACGCCCCCCGCTCGCCTAGTTGTGGTGACCGTCACCTCACGCCATGACTCCCACCACCGCACGGGTAGAGGTCGATCGCGATCGGCCGCGACAAATCCCGTTGCGCTATTGATGTCGTCACGCTCGAACCGAACGCTCCACGCAAGCGAGCGCGTCGTTGGATCGACCGCCACGAAGCAGCCGGCTCCCGTGGGACAAATCAATCGGCCGCCAGCCCACGTCACCGGGCACGCGACGTGTCGCCAGCCAGTCTCTTTGAATTGCTGTCGATCAGTCTCCGCCAACGGCAGCGTCCATTCGAGTTGCCCATCGCTCGCCCGCAGCACCCACAACGCCACCTGCAATTCGCGCTGAGCGACCACATACAGCATTCGATCGCTCACCAGCGGCGGGCCGAGAAAGTAAACACCCTCGAAACCCGTCGGCGGCTCATTCACGGAGCTACCAATTCGCCAACGCCGCTCGCCCGTCGCCATGTCCCACGCTTCGAGATGATTTCGCAGCCGCGTCCCTGCCCCCGGCTTCAAATCGAGATCGTCCAAATCGTTGACGAGAAACAGCCGCCGTCCGTCGCTGGTCATGCGGCCGCGCACCGAATCGCCGAACCAGCGCCGCTGCAACTCGTCCATCAACGACGAGCGAATTCCCGGATGCCGGTCCAAGTCCGTGAACGTCGGAGCCAACGGCTCCTTCGCGAACGATTGCTCCCACAAGAGTTTTCCTCGCCGAGCATCCACAGCCACGACCTTCGCCGGATGCACGAATCTCGCCACCACCACATCACCCACTACCAACGGCTGAACGCCAGGCAAAGCCAGCACGTCGTAGTGGTCCCACTCCTTAACGATCTCGTCGAGCCAAACGCCATTCGTCTTCGCGGCGTGATGCCAAACATTGCGACCAGAAGGAGCGAGGCCGAACGCCATCCGTTCATCCGGCACCGCTGGCGCTGGCAGAGGCAATTGTTTCTCCAACCATTCCGCCAAGCTCTTGCTTTCCGACGTTGCCGGAGCGGGCGAGCGTTCCAGCAACGTCCGGTATCGCTGCCACAACTCGCGAGCCGATTGACGATCCGCACCCGCGCGTGACTCCGCCAGAATCCAACCCGCGATCCATCCCGTCTCTGTCGAGTCTGCCGAATGGGGATGCCGCGCCAACGCCGCCGAGGCCGCCGACACGAATCGCCACTCGCCCCGATCCAGTGACCGCC
Organism: Planctomyces sp.; assembly: GCA_005778115.1. Lineage (GTDB taxonomy): Bacteria > Planctomycetota > Planctomycetia > Planctomycetales > Planctomycetaceae > SXKJ01. Next base: position 15,837 of record SXKJ01000078.1, read on the forward strand.
CCGCTAAATCTCGCAATGCGGACCAACCCGCTTTCGTCATTCCGAATCGAGCCACCACTTCGCGCAACGCTTCCGTCCGATCGCTCCGCCGAGCCTCTTGCAACAGCCGATTCGCTTCCGCACCGTGCCGTCGTTCATAAGCTTCACGGCCTGCGGCCGGCATCTCGCGCAGCAACCGATTGGCCTCTTCCGCCAGACTCGGCGCACTCGCATCGCCACGTCCGAACGCATTCGGCCCATCGAGCAACTCCTGCAAAGCGGCGATTGCCGACGCGTAATCCTTCTGCCGAAGCTGCGCCCGCGCCGTCTCCAACACCAACTCCGCCCGCCGATCCCGAGCCAGCTTTGCCGACTGCGGAAACGGCTCATGCTCCGACTTGGAGGACGCATCCTGCGAGAAGCTCATCGAGCACGTCGCAAGCAGGAACAATACGAAGCAGGCGAGCGGGGCGGCGTCAGCCTCCCGGTGAGTTCTCGTGCAACCGGGGGGCTGACGCCGCCCCGCTCGCCTGGATGTTTCCGCTTCAGCCGCGAGAAAAAGGACTCTCATGGCCGAACATTCTGTCACGGCCCACGAAGAGCAGCAACGTGAAGCGGACTCCGCGCCCTGTGAATCCCCGCTATCATCCGCCGGTCTTCACAAACAAGATGTTTTTGGCGAGCCGGGCGGCGTTAGCCCCCGGACAGAACGGCCCGCGGGTGAGAGTCCAGGGGCTAACGTCACCTGGCTCGCCAAATCGCTTTTGTCACACAAAGGAGTTTTCATTTTGGACCTGCCCCGCAATCCCACGCGAGCCGTGCGCATCGGCTCGATCACCATCGGCCAAGACCATCCCATCGCCGTGCAGAGCATGACGGCCACGCACACGACCAACATCGACGCGACCGTAAAACAGGTCAACGAGATCGCCGCCGCCGGAGCCGACGTCATTCGCATCGCCGTGGACAGCAAACAAGACGCCGCCGCTCTCGCCGAAATCCGCAATCAGACGACCGCCAATCTCTCCGTCGATTTGCAGGAGAACTATCGCCTCGCCGAACTCGTCGCCCCGCACGTCGACAAGGTCCGCTACAACCCCGGACACCTTTATCACCACGAACGGGAGAAACCGTGGCAGGACAAGGTCCGTTACTTGGCTCAGGTGGCGACCGACAACGACTGCGCGATTCGAGTCGGCGTGAACTGCGGCAGCGTTGATCCCGACAAGAAAGAGAAATTCGATCCGGCCGACTCGATCACGCCAATGCTCGAAAGCGCGTGGGAGCACTGCGACTTCTTGGACTCCGTCGGCTTCACGCGGTACGCCGTCTCGCTGAAAGACAGCGATCCGAGCAAAGTCATCGAAGTCAACCGCCGCTTCGCCGAGCGTCGCCCCGACGTGCCGCTGCACCTGGGCGTCACCGAGGCCGGGATGCCTCCCGACGGCATCATCAAAACCCGCATCGCCTTCGAGCAGCTCATCAGCAAAGGGATCGGCGACACGATCCGCGTTTCGCTGACGGTGCCGAATCCTCGCAAGGGGGAAGAGATCACCGTCGGCCGCCAAATCCTGGCCGACATCGCCGCCGGCCGAGTCCGCACGTTCGTGGACTTCGGCCTCAAGCAACTCAACATCATCAGTTGCCCCAGTTGCTCGCGCGTCGAAAACGAAGCGTTCGTCGAACTTGCTCAGCAAGTCAAAGAGATGACCGCCTACGCGAAAGAGCACGCCATCACGATCGCCGTCATGGGCTGCCGAGTGAACGGCCCCGGCGAAACCGACGACGCCGACCTCGGCCTCTGGTGCGGCCCGACGCACGTGAATCTCAAGAAGGGGCCGGAATCGCTGGGAGCGTACCCGTATTCAGAGATCCTGCCGCAGCTCAAACAACAACTTGACCAGTTGATCGCTGCAAAACGGAGTTGATCCGCGCTGTTCTCGAAAGCTCCGACCCATGAGCACCTCACCTCCGCGCGACCGCAAGCCTATCAATCCGTGGCTGCTCATTGCGGGAGTCTCGTTCGCTGTGCTGGTCGTCACGGTCAGCGGACTGTTTTTGGCCGCATGGCTGACTCGCGGTCATCTGGGGCCGAATGACCGCCGACTGCCAGACGGTTCGATCCTGCGCGTCGAGAAGGTCACATGGGGAAACATTTCAGAGTTCGAGTTCGTCTATACTGACAAAGGAACCCCGTGGTGGATGTTTTGGGAACGACAGCGCCAAATGCTGAAAAACCATTGTTCTGGAGGGGGTGGCGAAGAGGCGCTCGTCATCTGGCTCACTCGCCGTGATGGTGAATCGGGACGACCGCTGAGCTTCGACGAGTGGAACGGGAAGAGGGAAATCGGCCAGGCCGTCGAAGCGTCGGGGAACCCAATCAGTAGCCTCAGCACGTTGTCCTGGGAGTTCAAGTTCGATGGCAACGGGTCCGATTTGGTTGCGGGAGAACTTTCGGATACAGAAACAGAGCCGACTGGCCATCGACAGATTGACCGTTGGGCGATCTCTCAAGAGTTTCCTCCGTTTCGGACTCGAGACGGCCGTTTCGAGTTTCAAATAAAGAATTCTTCCGGAAAGACCCTCGCGTCATGGGAATTGATGCACCCATCGCCGCCAGTTGGTCCAACGTGGCCTCCCGATCCGCTTCCCACCACAAAGACTGACGGTGATTTGTCGGTCACACTGCATCACATGAAATGGCAAGACTCCGAATACAACGGCTTCCAATATGTTCCTGAGTTCACAGTGAATTGGAAAGGACAGCGCAGTGACCAATGGCGTCTCCGTCATCGCAATCTTGTCGGGATTGTTCGAGACGAGGAACTCACCGATCCGCTGGGCAACCAATGGAGTGGCACCAATGCTGGTTTTTCTCGCATGGGAGGCCACGACTTGGATGGTTGTCCCGGATTGACGGAACGGGCGTGGAAACTGCGCTTCCAGTTGGTTCGCAAACTCGACGCGGGATTCTCGGCCTCCGAGACATGGCCGCTGGGCAACTTCGCGATTCCAGAGAAGGAAGTTGTGGCACTCGGAAAAGACACGCGCGTCGTCAATGGCACAGAAGTCACGTTCTTCGGAATTGGCGGTGCTGCGGATGTGAAGTTTTTGTCACAATTGGATCGGTGGGGAAAAGTCTCTGGGTTCCATGAATCGCATGTGTTTGGCGACATCCCATACTCAATCAGAGTACACGTCAACGGGCATCAGATATCGGCAAATGCGGATACTCCCAAAACGCTGTTCCAACTGAAGAGGCTGTCGGACAACCAGCATTTCGATTTGCTCGCACGCGACGACTTTGGCCGCGATGTCCCAGTGGAAATTGTGGACGTTGATGATTGCGGATTTCATGTTGCTTTTTTGAAGCCAGAACCTGACGCCACCTCGCTAACGCTGACGGCCGTCGTGCAGACGGCTCATGCGTTTGAGTTCTTCGTCCCGCCGCCGAAGCCTCACATTCAAAAGCCGACGCAGGAATCGACTGGCGAACAATGAGTCCGTCAATCACAAAGCCATTGCCGACTCCAAACACTATGGCTTCAGACGCCAGGTTTGTTGCTCCGCACGGTCTTCATGGAGTTCGTGGTTGCGGGCGGCGATGCGGCCGGATGAACCGAGGGCCAGGACGAGCGTGTCGCCGTGGAGTTGAATCAGGCCGGAGGTGCCTTCAAAGGAAAGGTCGTCCTCGCGGAATGTGAACGGCGTGGGGCTGAGAAAAACATAGTCGGTGCCGGCTTGGCTGCGGATGCGAATTGCTTTGCCGTCCGCGAGCGGCGTGATCTCCGGTGGGACTTCGGTCTTCATTCTCGGAAAGAGAACGGCGGTGATGCGGTCGCCTTGGCTCACTTGGGCGAGCAACCCGGTTTGAGTCGTCACCAGATTCGAGCTCACGGTTCCGTTGGGCAACATTCCGAGGCAAGTGCGTGATTTCTCTTCAGTGCGCAGTGCAAGCTCGGCCGGTGCGGTGAAGACGATGTCGAGATCCACGTCTTCCTGGCCTTCGACCAGCGCGGCACGCGGCTTGGTGGTGACTCGTTCGGCGGTCAGCCAAAGTTGGCACTTCATCGGGGCCGGTTCGCGCAGAGTGTCGCTCACCACAAAATAATTGTGGCCGAGCGGATCGGAGTCTTTCACGAACGCGATCTGCCTCGTCCAGCCGTCGCGCGTGCCGCGCACAGAATCGAAACGCTCGGTCGTCGCGAACTCTGCGACGCGCATCACGCCGCGTTGCGCGGAGGGGGAGACGACGAGGTTGTGATCCTCGGCGGTGGCGATGCCGGTGTAGCCGAAGTCGTTCGCCAACAGACGTCCCTTGCCCCAGAGCGTGAAGCTGCCGGAGTCGTCGTCGTAGTGGTCGTGATTGCGGCCAGCGATCAGGTAGAGTTGCGTTTCTCGCTCGGAAGGGAACCCGCTGCGGAGCATCACGCCCGATTCGGCGAAGCGTTCGCTCTTCCAGGCGGGCGCGGCTGCGGGCAGGTCGGCATCGAGCAACAACGTGCGATACCCAGCCAGCGTCGGATTGAATCCGCCGATCCCCGGCGACGTCGGATAGCCTTGTTGGCGGTGCATCCACTGCATCTGTGCGGCGAACTGCGGATCTTTTTCACGCCACAAAACCGCCATGTGTCCGAACACGCTGCTCGGTTCCTGCTGATACGTGTTGCCGATGGGTGGTAAATGGCGTCGGCCATCCAACCGCGAATCGGGTGGAGTCGAAATCTTCGCCAACCACTCCGCGACCTTTTTCATCTTCGGGTGATACAGCACGTCGTCGGTCCCTGCGTGATGAGCTGCCAGGAAGCAGCCGAGCAGATAGTCATACGCCACGAGCGCGTAGTGCGGAGCCTCTAGCCAGCCCCCGTCGTCGTCGGACCATTGGTCGAGTTCTCGCTTGAGTTCGTTCATGCCTCCGGCCATCCACGCGGCGGCTCGCGGGTGTGACGGAATCGCTCCCGCGATTCGCACTTGAAACGCGGAGACCGTCGAGGTCATGTTCGGATTCGCGCTGTAGCCGCGAGCGGGCGAATAGAAATCCGGACGAGTCACCGTGTCGGCCAGAAACGCAAGCTGTGATCGCAGCCGTTGTGCCTGCTCTGACGAGAACTGCTGACTCTCCAGCATCAAGGCCGCCAAGTTGACCGCCGGCACCAGTGAATTGGCTCGGTGATGAGGCTCCACGCCGAGCGTGGGGTTCGCGTCTTGCCGCAGGAACCGATCGACCTCCGACTGAACCATCCGCAACGCTTCGGCCGCGAGATGGCCTCCCAGCTCGGCATCTTTCGTGGCGATGTAGTACGCGATCGGTTCATCCAGCGCATATTCCACCAAGGGACTGTGACGAAACCGCGCGAGCAAATCGGGGTCAGGCCGAAAGCGTCGCCGAAACGCTTGCGCCATTTCGTCGCTGACGAGCCGGGCACGCACCGGCCCCTTATCCTTCCATGAACTCGTCGCCTCCTTGATGCGATCCAGTGGGAAGTCACCATGCTTGATCAAATACTTCTGCGGCAGCATCGCCACCTTCGAGGGAGGTTGAAACCCACGGATCATCGGGGGCAGAGGTGGCATCGCCAGCGCCGCGTCTTGATCGAACGTCGCGATCATCCACTTCCGCCGCCCGCCGCGCAGCGGGAACGTCGCCCACACATCGTCGTCGGCCTGCGTCACGAAGATTTGTGGCGGCGATCGTTGCTCGGACGGCAGCGCGGGATCGACCCACAATCCCGGTTCGAGCGCGCCGAGCGCCACTAAGCTGCTGCCGGTGGATGAGTACAACCCGAACCAATTTCCTTGCCGATCACGTTCCCACCAATGGAGCCACGGCTCGAGCACGAATAGTGGTTCTTTGGCATTGGCAACGATGTTCCAAGTTGAGTTAGCACCCACGATGTTGTTGCCGGCGCGATAGACCAACCGATCCGGTGAATAATCGGCTCCCAGCGAGAGCAGAAACGCCGAGTCATCGTCCGTTGAGAAAATCTCCTCGACCAAGAGGATCGGCTCGTTCGCCTGAATGCGGATCTTCATTTCCCAAGTCCGTCCCTCGCCGAGTTTCGCGCGACACACCGCCTCGGCGAACACCGGCCCGCGCGCGGTCACTGCGACCGAATAATCCGTCACCGGTTGAGTCGTCTTCAAACGTGAACCGCCGATCCAGCCGCCACTCGCCAATCGCAGCCCGTCGATCGGGCCTTCGCCGGGCTTCAACTTCCGTCGCAGCGAAAGCCCCGTGAGCGTGTTAGACAGCTCAACGTATTCGGCTTGCTCAGCGATCTTGAGGTCCGTCGTCACCGGCTTCGCCGCAGTCGCTGAAAAGCGATAGTCAAGTTGCTCAAAGGGATTGAGATTCACCGCGAACGCAATCCGATTCGCGCCGCCGTTCGCGTCTTGCTCCAACTGATACGCAACCGCTTTCCCTTGCGATCCGATGAGCGCATGCCCGGCCTTCACTTGCGCGGCTTGCTTCGGAGTCAGTTCAAATCTCACGCACTCATTTCGCCACGTCTGGCCCAGCGACTCGTGTAGCACGAACTCTTCGGCGTTCGGTTCGTCGGCCGACAGATTCGTGAAACTGCCCGCCGCGCCACAGATGTAAAGACACAGTGTCAAAACTCGCCGCCGCTGGTTTCGCATGATGACCTTCAATGGTGTTGAGTTGATTGCGGCTCCCGCGATCGCTCACCGAAGTCCGACTGGCGTCAGGGGGCATTTGTCGGCCACGAAGGTTTCGGTGCGGTCGTCTTGATCGAACCGCACGACCACCGTTTGACGCTTCATCATCCGGCCGACTTCCACGACTTCCCCCAAACCATAACGCGGATGCCGCACCGCGTTGCCGACTGCGAAGAGGGCTGTGACTTCCGAATCCTCGGCCTGCGAGCGAAGCAGCGCAGCGCCCGTGGTCACCTTGGATTTCAGAGCGACGGGGTCGGGAGTCTTTTTCGAGTTGGCGGGGAAAGCGTTCGAATCGTCGGACGTTTCCTCGTCCGCCGACTCGAAAAAGACTCCCGACCCCTTCGGTGGAGTGGCCGCACCGAAATCAAAATCCAGCCAATCGTTGTTCGGGACTTCCTGGCTGTGCTCATCGTCGAACGGGATCGGCTTCCCGAACGCTGCGCTGCCGAGCGTCTGTCGCAACGCCGTGTGGTCGATCTCTTCGCATTCGATCTCGGTCTCGAACTGGCTGCGGATGGTGCGCAGCGGGCGGCCGAAGGAATAACGCTCGACGGTGGTGGTCAGGTGCAGTTGTTTCATCGCGCGGGTCACGCCGACGAAGAGCAAGCGACGCTCTTCTTCGAGAGCCATCTGCATCCGGCGGGCGTCTTCTTGTTCGTACATCGCCCGTTCATGCGGAATCAGGTTTTGCTCGAAGCCGACGATGTAGACGACCGGGAATTCAAGTCCCTTCGCGGCGTGCAGCGTCATCAGTGTGACCTTGCCAGCGGATTCATCCACGAGATCGAGGTCACTGACCAGCGAGGTGGTTTCGAGAAACGCTTGCAGCGAGCGGCCTTCGCCCGCCTGTTCGTCGAACTGCTGAGCCGACAGCACGAGTTCCAGCACGTTGCCGAGTCGCTGCTGCTCTTGTTCGTCGTCGCTCTCACGCCAGCCGTCTCCGTAACTGGTCTCGGACAACACCGAGCGAAGCAGTTCGGCGACCGAACCAGTCGCTTTGTCACGTAAGTGCTTCATCACTTCGGCGAACGCGAGCAACGCTTTCGTCGGTGCTGCGGAGAGTTCGGGAATCTCTTTCGCGTGCTCGGCCGCTTCAATCAGCGTCAGTTCGTGCTTGTCGGCGAAGCGAATCAGCTTTTCGAGCGTGCTCTTGCCGATACCGCGCGGCGGGTTGTTGATGATTCGCAAACCGGCGGCGCGGTCAGCCGGGTTCTCGATCGTGCGTAAGTAGGCCAGCATGTCTTTGACTTCGGCTCGCTCGTAGAACGCGAGGCCGGCGGCGACTTGATACGGCACATGATTCCGGCCGAGGGCGAGTTCGATCTCGCGCGACAGCCAGTTGACGCGGTAGAAGATCGCGACGTCGGACCATTCCCACACGCCGGCTTCGATGTCGCGGCGAATCTGCGAGGCGATCTCTTCCGCCTCGTCTTTGCCGGACCAGAAGCGGTGCAGTTTCACATCGTCTCCCGACTCGTTGTCGGTCTGCAGCCGCTTCGCTTTGCGATGGACGTTGTGCTCAATCAGCTTGTCGGCGACGCGCAGGATGGCTTTTGTGCTGCGGAAATTTTCCTCCAGGCGCACGACCTGCGCGTCGGGATAGTCCGACTCGAACCGCAGGATGTTGTCGATGCGAGCGCCGCGCCAGCCGTAGATCGACGGGTCGGGATCGCCGGTCACGCACAGATTCGGGATGTCGTGAGCCAGTGCCCGGATGATTTCGTACTGGGCCTTGTTTGTGTCTTGGTACTCATCGACCAGGATGAACTGGTATTGGTGGTCGAGTTCGCTGCGCAGTTCCGGGGTGCCTTGTAACAGCGTGACGACGTGCAGCAGCAGGTCGTCGAAATCGACGGCGTTCGATTCGCGCAGCCGCTTCTGGTATTCCGGATAGATGCGAGCGGTGACGACGGTCTTGAAATCCATCGTCGCCTGTTCGTGACGAGCGGCCTCGGCGATGTCCGGGGTGATGAGATCGTTCTTCATCTTGCTGATGGCCGCGTTGATCTTGGCCGGTGCGTATTGCGTCGAATCTAAATCCAGATCGCTGAGCGATCGCTTAATCAGGCCGCGTTGGTCGTCGGTGTCGAAGATCGTGAAGTTGCTGTGCAGGCCGACGAGTTCCGCGTACTCGCGCAGCAGCCGCGCACAGAAGCGGTGAAACGTGCTGACCCAAACTCGCGAACCGGGGACGAGTGTCTCGACGCGGTGAGCCATCTCCTCTGCCGCTTTGTTGGTGAACGTGAGGGCCAGCATTCGTCGTGGTGACACGCCTCGTTCAATCAGCCGCGCGATGCGCTGCGTGATGACCCGCGTCTTGCCGGAGCCGGGGCCGGCCAGTACGAGCAATGGTCCCTCGAAGTGTTCGACGGCTTGTCGCTGAAATTCGGTCAGACGGCTCTGCACAACGGAACTCCCTCACCTGGCGGAGTCGCTCCGCGACTCCGAACCGAGTTGCGGAGCAACTCGGCTACGATGACTCCCTTTCGGACGGGCCGGACTATAAAAGTTGTCTTCCCTCGGAACTAGGAAGCTCTCGCTATGCCACCTCGTCGCCGAATCGTCTCCCTTCTGCCGAGTGCGACCGAACTCGTCGCCGCCCTTGGAATGCTGGATCAACTTGTCGGTCGGTCGCATGAATGCGATTACCCGCCGGAAGTGCAGGAGCTGCCAATCTGCTGCCGGCCACGCATCGACGTGACGAAGTCGGGGGCGGAGATCGACCGCCAAGTGAAAGACTCGTTGCGGGCTGGCTTGTCGGTCTTTGAGGTCGATACCGCACTGCTGCGCGAATTGCGTCCTGATGTCATCCTGACGCAGACTCAGTGCGATGTGTGCGCTGTGACGCCGGAAGACCTCGAAGCAGAGCTGACGCAAGGGGACCGCAACCCCAGCGTGATTGACCTCAACCCGCAGCAGCTCGAACGATTTTTCGGAGACATCCATGTGGTGGCGATCGCGCTGCATGTGCCTGATCGCGGTCACCAACTCGTCGTCGAGTTGCGTGGCGGCTTCGAGACCCTGCGAAACCAAACCTCCAAACGACGACGGAAACCAACGGTGGCTTGTCTGGAATGGTTTGAGCCGCTCATGGTCGCCGGCAACTGGGTTCCCGAACTCGTGGAAATCGCGGGTGGCGTCAGCGTGGGGGCCATGGTCGGTCAGCATTCGCCTTGGTTTGATTGGCAACAACTGCTTGAGGCAGATCCAGAAGTTCTGATGCTGATGCCGTGCGGTTGGGGCATCGCACGAGCTCGTGCTGAGTCCGCTGTGCTGACATCCGATCCGCGATGGGCTCAGCTTTCGGCCGTTCGTGCAGGCAAAGTGTTCGTGACGGACGGTCATCAGTTCTTCAATCGGCCGGGGCCGAGGCTGCTGGACTCCGCGCAGATTTTGGCGGAGATCCTGCATCCAGATGCGTGCAACTTCGGACATCGCGGAAAAAATTGGGAGAAGCTATGAATTGGTTATTGGTCATTGGTCGTTGGTCATTGGTCGTAGTGACGCTCACGTTGTCGGCCGAGTTGATCGCGGGCGAAGTCAGCACGGTCGCTGGAACCGGCAAGAAGGAGTATTCCGGGGACGGAGGGCTGGCGCGCGAGGCGGGGGCGGGTGAACCGTATGGCCTGACGATCGGCCCGGACGGCGCGCTCTACTTTTGCGATATCGCCTTTCACGTCATCCGCAAGGTCGACAAAGAGGGTCGCATTTCGACCGTGGCTGGCAGCGGCAAGAAGGGCTACGCGGGGGACGGCGGGGCGGCGACGAAGGCGCTGTTGGCAGAGCCGTATGAGATCAAATTCGACACCGACGGGTCGATGTATTTCGTCGAGATGGTGAATAACCTCGTCCGCAAAGTGGATAAGTCAGGGGTGATTTCCACAGTCGCGGGGACTGGTAAGGCGGGCTTCAGCGGCGATGAGGGACCGGCTCGCGAGGCAACGTTCAATAGGCCGCATTCGATCGCGCTGGATGGCAAAGGGTCGCTCTTCATTTGCGATATCGGCAACCATCGTGTGCGCCGTGTCGAGCTGAAATCCGGGTTGGTGACCACATTCACCGGCACTGGGGACAAGGCGGTCCCCAAAGATGGCTCGTCGATTTTCGGTGCAGCAGTCTCTGGTCCCAGAGCTTTGGACTTCGGGACGCGTGGGGAAATGATCCTGGCTCTGCGCGAAGGGAACTCTGTGTATCGGCTCGATCTCGCGAAGCAACAGTTCGTTCATCTGGCCGGCACGGGCAAGTCAGGTTATGCGGGAGATGGTGGACCAGCTCGGGTAGCGGCGCTGTCCGGCCCGAAGGGTGTCGCGGTCGCACCGAACGGCGACATTTTTTTGGCCGACACCGAGAGTCATACGGTGCGCGTCATCCGGCACAACAACGGGACCATCGAGACTGTGGTTGGCGACGGCAAAAAGCACGATGGACCGGACGGCGATCCGAAGTTGTGTGGGCTCGCTCGGCCGCATGGCGTCTGCGTGGATTCGGCCGGCAACGTCTTCATCGGCGACAGCGAGAATTATCGGGTTCGCAAATTGGCGGCGCGGTGACCGGACATGCCCCAAAGACAAGAACCGCACTGGTCGGTTCGAGGGGAAACCGACCAGCGCGGTTCAGGAAGACGCCGATTACGACTCTGAACAACTCGGCGAATTCATCTTCAGTAGTCCCGAGTTCGCACCACCGTGGCCGACGCTGCTAGCGTCGGAGCAAACAATTCCCGGGATTTGTTGACGGACGCTGGTAGCGTCCGCCACGAACTTGGAACGACTGGTCTTTGATTGCTGAGCGCATGAAAAAGCTCCGAGGTGACTTGAGTCACCTCGGAGCGAATTCGTCACTGGAGCGGGTTGTTACCTTCGCATCCAGTAATCACTTCAACTCAGGCGATCCGAACTACGGGAGGTTGCCTTCCTTGACGGCTCCGTTGCTGGAGTCGTTCTTGCCGCAGATGTCGATGTATTCGAGCGGTTTGCAGTCGCAGTCGTCGCCGCGATCATTGAAGCCGAACCCAGCGACTTGAGCGTGTGCCTTGTCCGTGTTCGAGGCCTTGAACGAACCACGCACGCTGTAGCTCTGGTCGATCGCACCGAACGCGTTCGAGAGATCAACTAACTCGGCGTTGATCGAATCGCGAACCGACGTCAGGCCGACCACCATTCCGAGAACGGCGATCGTGAGCACCAGGACCAGTTCGGCCGAAATCACAAAGCCGACTTCATCGTTGAACAATTTTCGCATGATCTATGAACCTTTATTTTGGAGAGAGAGTGATCACAACAAGCGGTCCACTCCTGGCTCACGACGACTGGAATCAGCAGTGCGTCTACTCCCACCGCGGATGGGAGCGTGTCAGAGTTGAACAGCCGGTGTTTGGTCGAAGCAGTGACCGTGCCGAACTCTGCTTTCGGGCCGCCTGATTTTTCCGGCGGTGCGTCGTCGAACGGGATTCCCCGCTGTTTCAGCGTGTTGCGGCTTTGCATCACGAACCCGAGGGATGATGTTTCTGGAAACCCTCGAACGCTCGCGTTTCGATCACTTAGCAATTGCCGCGTTGTGATGAGCAACCGGCGCTCGTTCCTCTTAAAAAAAACGTCCCCGAAGATCGAAGTCTGACGGCACGTTTCGTTTTGTGAATAACGCGACCGAGCCTCGTTACGAGTTCAGCCATCCGCGGCGCTTCATGAAGATCAGCATGCTCACGGTCGTGATGAACATGGCCAGCAGTGAGAACGCATAGCCGAAGGGCCAGTGGAGTTCGGGCATGTTCCAGGGAGACTTATCCGGATCGAAGTTCATGCCATACAGGCCGGTGATGAAACCCAGCGGCAGGAAGATCGTCGAGAGGATGGTCAGCACTTTGATGACCTGATTCATGCGGTAGTTGGTCTTCGAGAGGTAGTAATCGCGGAGGTCGGCGCACATCTCGCGGTAGGTTTCCACGACATCCAGGATCTGAGCGGTGTGGTCCACGCAGTCTCGGAGATACACCCGCGTCTCCGGGCAAACCAGCGGGTAGTCGTCGCGAATGAGTTCGTTCAAAGCGTCCCGCTGCGCCCACATGATCTTGCGGACTTGCAGCAAGTTGGTCCGCAGACGATGGATTTCCGACACGACCTGCGGCGAGGGGTTCGTCTCGATGGCGTCGTCGACGTCTTCCATTTGGTCGCCGTACTTCTCGACCAGCGGGAAGTACGCATCGAGTGTCGCGTCGAGAATCGCATAGGCCAGATAGTCTGGCCCCGCATGACGGACTCGGCCGGCCTGTTTGCGAATCCGGTCCCGCAGCGGATTGAGGCAGTCGCCGGGGCGTTCCTGAATCGTCAGCAGAAAGTTCTTACCAATGAAGAGGGCGATTTGATCGGTTCGCAGCGGATTCGCCTCTTCGATCATGCGTGTGACGAGAAACAAATACTCGCGGTAGTCCTCGACCTTCGGGCGTTGATGCACATGGACGACGTCTTCCATCGCCAGCGGGTGAATGCCGAACAGATCGGCCAGCGTTTGCAACTGCCGCACATCGGCCAGACCGGTGACATTGACCCAGGTCACCGGCCAGTGGCTGAGCAAGTCACCCAGCTTGCTGACGTCGGGCAGCGACTCTTCATGAATCTCGGTGGCGGAGTAACAGATGACGGAGATCTGAGTCGGCGCGGCATCCGGCGGCGAAATGAGTGTGCCAGGAGCGGCTCCCGGAGCCGTTTGCCGTTGAAAGGGTCGCCCGGAATGCAGGCTAGAATCGTCGGGCATGGCGAACTCCGATGAGCAACGTTTTGAGCGAAATGGCGCTAGCCACCGGTGTCTTGAAGCTGATCAACGAACTTTAACCGGCGGCTAGCGCCGTGCGGCTCACAGGTTTCATTCGTCGTCGCGCGAGGCATAGTGCGGCGTGAGATCCCAATCCGCAAGCACTTCGGATTCGCGCTGCCGCATCACGCCCAGCTCTTTCGTTGAGCGATCGTCATAGCCGCAAAGGTGCAGCAGGCCATGCACCACATACAGCGTCAGCTCATCGAGCGGCTTCCAGCGGTACTTGGCGGCCAACTGTTTGGCCATTTCCGCACTGACGATAATCTCTCCCTCCAGGCGTGTTCCGCAGCCGCGTGGGGATCCTTTGCGGATCGGCAGCGAGGCTTCATCGAGTTCGCTTTCCAGCAGGAAGCTGAGCACATCGGTCGGATAGTCGTGCTGCAAGTAGCGAATGTTGAGATCATGGATCGTTTCGTTATCCACGATCGCGAGACTGATCGAAGCGGACGCACATTGCTCGGCCGCCAGGACCGATCGCACGACGTCCTTCAGCCGCTGATGATCGACTCGCAGTGCCTGTTGCGAGTCGTCAATGTCGATCGCATAGCGAGCGATCCAGTCGGAATGGACCAGCTCCTGGACTTTGGGGGGTTGAGCAGGTTTGCGGGGCGACTTCGGAGTCTCGGAAGGCATCGCGGAGAATCTCTCGGTAGATGAAAGCACGTCGGAGAGGTCTGATTGTTACAAAAACGAACAAAACACGACCTAGTTGTGCGAAAACAGAAGCTAGTCGAGCGGTAACAGAAGCTGTTTGAACGAAAATAGAACATTGTGACGCGATAACAGAGCCTATTTGTGCGACCACAGACACTAAAACCGTGGAAAACGACACTGAGATGGCTCAAAGAGGCTCTGTTATGTCATGACTTGTTCGTATTTTCGCGCAAAAGCGGACTTTTGACCGACGATCAAGCACTGATTTGGCATCAGTTGAGAAGTCGAACGCACGGCCGCGTGCTGTTGCTAAGTCGCTGGCGTCTTGAAGGGCTTCAGCACGAGCATTCCCAGCGGAGGCAGCGACAATTTCACGCTTTGGGCCTGTCCGTGTGAGTGGACTTTCTCGCTCCGAACCTTCCCCTGATTGCCGACGTTGCCGCCGCCATAGATCTGAGCATCGCTGTTGACGATCTCGGTGTAGTCGCACAGCTTCGGGACGCCGACGCGATAGTCATAGCGCGGGACCGGCGTGAAGTTCAGCACGACGACGGTGAAGTCCTCACTGTCCTTAGCATGGCGAGAGAACACATAGACGCTCTGTTGCCAGTCGTCGCATTGGAGCCAGCGGAAGCCGGGGGCGTCGAATTCGACCTGGTGCATCGAAGGCTCATCGCGGTAGATGCGGTTCAAGTCGCCGAGGAAACGTCGGAGGCCATCATGTTTTTCATGGCCGAGCAACGACCAATCGAGTTCCGTGTTGTGGTTCCACTCCAGCCATTGCCCGATCTCGCCCCCCATAAACAGCAGCTTCTTGCCGGGCATCGTGTATTGATAACCGAAGAGCAACCGCAGGTTCGCGAACTTCTGCCAGTAATCGCCGGGCATCTGCGACAGCAGCGACTTCTTGCCGTGAACGACTTCGTCGTGCGACAGC
>SXKJ01000079.1 GCA_005778115.1 Planctomyces sp.
CTCGGCCCAGCCGAGAGCCAGCGACAAGAAGATCGTGTTGCGTGCTGGCACGTAAGTAATCGGAATGCCGGTGGAAAGCTGAGCGTCGCTGCGGTCTTTCGGAACGTCGATGTTGTCGGTTAGTGCCGAGCCACCGAACTGCCGCAGGTCGATTTGAAACACGCGATGCTGCTTCGCACCCAGCGACTCACACACACGCCGTGCAGCTTCCAACTCAAATCGATGCCGTTGGCCGTAGTCGATCGAGAGGGCGTAGGTCTCAAATCCTTGCTGCCGTGCGATTGCCAGCACTGTTGCGGAATCGAGTCCGCCACTGAGAAGGACGACTGCTTTGGGAGGGATGTTGCTCATGGTCTCACTGTTGTTTATCTGACAGTTGCTTTCGAGTTCGTGTGTCGGCGGTATTCTTGTGGGCCAAGTGCTTGGGGAAAAGGAACGCGCCGCGCAACTTTCCCGGCCGATTGCCGTCAGCCGACTGCCGATAGCCGTGATACCGTTTTTGCCTGAACTCACCGATCGAGAAGTCCTCGCCGCACGCGGACCGAAAGCGCCAGTCGATCCCTGGCGACCAATCGCCTCGTTCGTCGAACCGGAACGGCAGGCTGACGGGCGAGTGGTTGCGGTGGCGACGATCTTCTTGGCGAATCGCGAGTGTCCGTTCCGCTGCGTGTACTGCGATCTATGGCGGCACACGCTGGATAAGCCGACGCCACGCGGTGCGGTGCCGAGGCAAATTGACATCGCCTTGAACGAGGATTGTTCGGCGGCTCAAGTGGTGAAGCTCTACAACAGTGGCAACTTCTTCGATGCCGCTGCGATCCCGCCCGACGACTGGCCGGCGATCGCCGATCGCATGCGGCGCTTCAAGCGGGTGGTCGTCGAGAACCATCCATTGCTGATTGATGATCGCTGTCTACGGTTTCGGGAGCTTCTCCAGGACGTGCAGCTCGAAGTCGCAATGGGGTTGGAGACCGTTCACCCGGAGGTGCTTTCTCGGATGAATAAGCGAATGACGCTCGACGACTTTGAACGAGCGGCTCGATTTCTGGTCGATCACGACATTGCCGTCCGAGCGTTCGTGCTGCTTCGACCGCCGTCGCTGTCCGAAGCGGAAGGGGTCGATTGGGCGCTGCGGTCGATTACGTTCGCGTTCGATTGCGGAGCAACGTGCGTCTCGGTGATACCGACCCGCGCGGGCAATGGAATGATGGAGCGGCTGCAAGCGGAGGGTGTCTTTTCATCGCCGAAGTTGACGTCATTGGAGATTGTCTTGGCATCAGGAATTGAAATGAAACGCGGCCGAGTCTTCGCAGACACTTGGGACGCGACTCGATTCGCCGATTGCACAACGTGCGCGGCTGACCGGATCGAGCGGTTGCGGCAAATGAATTTGTCGCAGACGATCCGGCCAGTCGTAGAGTGCGCGGCTTGTAGGTCAGGCTTTCCAGCCTGACCCGAACGCTCACCAGCGCATCGAACGATGGCACTCGTCGTTGACGCATCGGGTCAGCCTGGAAAGGCTGACCTACGGAGAAGTCATGCTCGAAGTGGATGTAGCGATCGTGGGCGGAGGCTTCGGCGGCAGCTTGCTGGCGCTGGTGCTGCGACGGGCGGGTCTGGGAGTCGTGCTCATCGACCGGGGAACGCATCCGCGATTCGCGATTGGCGAATCATCCACTCCGATTGCGAATCTCGTGTTGAGAGACTTGTGTCGTGAGTACGACCTGACGCGAATCGCTCCGTTGGCGAAGTACAGCACCTGGCAGGCGACGCATCCGCAACTGGTCTCCGGGATCAAGCGCGGGTTTTCGTACTTTCAGCACGAACCCGGTCAACCGTTCGTGGCGGATGCGGAGCATTCGACCGAACTGCTCGTCGCGGCCAGCAGCAGCGATCAGCACTCGGACACGCAGTGGTTGCGACAGGACGTCGATGAGTTCTTGTTCGGCGAAGCTCGTTCGGCAGGGGCGGTTTGTTTTGAGCAGTGCGACGTCGGGCTGATCGAATCGTCCGGCGTGGGGCAGCTTTTTAAGCTGCCCTTGAAGCACGAGCAGGTTGAAAACCTGCCCCACGAAGTGCGGACTCGATTCGTTGTCGATGCGACCGGTGAAGGCGGGTTTCTCGCGAAGCAATTGGGCATCGAAAATCGAACGCACGAATTGCGGACGAACTCACGCGCGGTTTTTGCTCACTTTGCCGACCTGGCCCGCTGGAAACGCTGCCTGGAATCGCGTGGGTTTGACACGGCCGAGCATCCGTTCGACTGCGATCACGCCGCGCTGCATCACGTCTTCGATTGCGGCTGGATGTGGCAACTGCGATTCAACGACGAGACCGTCAGTGCGGGCTTCGTGCAGGATCTGAATCGCGGCGAACGGCTGAGCTTGTCAGCAAGTGACGAGTGGAATTCGTGGCTGCGTCGCTACCCGTCTGTCGGCGAGCAATTCGCGAATGCGAAAATCGTTCGGCCAGAAGGTGGGCTGCGAAGCACCGGGCGACTGCAACGCAAGCTGGCTCGCGCGGCAGGAGCTTGGTGGGCGATGTTGCCGAACACGGCGGGGTTCATCGACGCGCTGCACAGTTCGGGGATCGCACACACGCTCTGCGGGATCGAACGGCTGGCTCGGATTCTGATTCAGTCTCTCGGCCGTGATGATTTGGAATCGCGACTGCGTGAGTACGAACGTTGCGTCTTGGGTGAAGTCGAAATGATCGACCTGCTAGTCGGTGGTTGCTTCGCGGCGTTGGGAGACTTTCGGCGCTTCGCGGCGGCGACCATGCTCTACTTCGCGGCAGCGACAAGTTATGAGCGTGCTCGTGTCGCGAGCGTTGGCGAGTTTCATCCGGCATTCCTGCTGGCGAGCGATCCGGCTTGGTTGGCGGTTGTGCGACGGATGTGTGCTCGGCTGAGCGAAGCCTCGGCCGCTGGCCAATTCGAGCGCGAGTTGGCGGAAGCGATCCGGCCGTTTAATGTGGTCGGCCTGTGCGACCCGGCGTTGCGAAACATGTATCGGCACTCGGCATTGCCGGAGTGATTCTGGCGGTTGGGGAAAAAGTGGGATAACGGCTTTCGGCGATCGGCTCACGGCATTCGGCCGGAAAGACACAGATTGGAGACAAACATGAAACTTCGAAGTATGCTCGCGTTTGTTGGCGTTTTATCTCTCATGACGATGGCCTTGCTGGCGGAGGACGGTCGGCCGAAGGTGACGTCTCCGCGAGCGACTTCCGGCGACTCGGCTGTCGAGCCGAATTGGGATGAGCGGTTGACGATCTCGGTCGGCAACAAAGAGGGTGATTTGATCGGCTCGAACGAGAAGGTGCTCCAAGCGGCGGTCGATACGGTCGCGCGGTTGGGGGGCGGGACGGTCAAGGTGCTGCCGGGAACGTACCGGCTGCGGAACTCGGTTTATCTGGCGTCGAAGGTGCGCATCGTCGGCAGCGGGGCGGAGTCGGTGCTGATCAAAGAGCCGAGCACGAAGACGAAGTTGGTGGTGGATTCCGATTGGTACGATCAGGAAGTGACGCTGCAAGACGCGAGCGGTTTCCGTGTTGGCGACGGTGTTGTGATTCGCGCGAAGAATCCGCACAACAACGGAGCGACAGTGCTCAAGCGGACGCTGGTGGCTCGGACGGGGAATCGGTTCAAGCTCGACAAAGCGTTGCGCGAGAATGTCTGGCAAATGGGAGAGCCGACCATCGCGACTTCTTTTCCGCTGATCAGCGGCGAATTCATCAGCGACTGCGTGATCGAGAACATCACGCTCGACGGCAACCGTGAGAAGAATGACCACTTCGACGGCAATTACTCGGGCTGCATCTTCTTGCAGGACTGCCAGCGAATGACGATGCGTGGCGTCGAGGCTCGGAACAACAACGGCGACGGGATCAGTTGGCAGATTTGCCACGACGTCGTCGTCGAGAATTGTCACAGCCACGACAACGCGGACCTCGGTTTGCATCCGGGCAGCGGTTCGCAGCGGCCGCTGATCCGAGGCAATCGGATCGAGCGGTGCAACATCGGCATCTTCTTCTGCTGGGGCGTGAAGTACGGGCTCGCCGAGAAGAACACGATCGAAGGGATCCGCACCGCCAGCATCTCGATTGGTCATCGCGACACGGACAACATCGTGCGCGACAACGTCATCAAGAACAGCGGGGTGGCGGGTGTGCTCTTCCGACCGGAACGTGGTCCGTCGTTCGCGGGGCATCGCAATCGCATCGAGCGGAACGAGATCGTCAACAGCGGCGGCGACGAGGGTGTCGGTATCGACATCCAGGGTGGAACCGAGTCGATCGAACTGATTGAGAACCGCATCGTCGAGCAGCGTGGCTCAGCAAAACGGGTCGGCATCCGAGTGGGAGCCGAGACGAAGAACATCACGCTGACCGACAACCGTGTCGAAGGGGTCGGTCAGGTGGTCGCCGATTTGCGGCAGCCGGCGAAGTGAAGCGGGGCTGACTTTAGTGAGGCGCTAGCTGCGGGTTTTGAACGAATCCAGAACCCGCGGCTAGCGCCGTGCGGTTCGCTGCTGAGTTAGCGTCGTCGCAACAGGGTCATCTCTTCTTCCGCTTCTTCATCCATTTCGTCCGTGTCCTCGTCGTCCTCGTTTAATTGCTTGATGGCGGGAGACTGGCTCCGAACGGGTGGTTCGAATTCGCTGTCTGACGGCAGGCTCTGAGGACGCGGACGATTCATCGTGGCCGGAAGTTGAAAGTCCGTCTGTTGAATCTGTTCCTCCGAGTCTGGTTCTTCCATCGCTTCGAGCGTGGCTTGCTCGACGTCGGACGATTCATCGAAGAAGGCGGCGTCTGCGGAACCGGGCAATTCCTTTTTCTCTGTCGGTGCCGGCGCGGCTGGCTCGGGCAGCGGCTTCGGAGGAGTCGCGGGGAGTTCGCCAGTCGGGACCGGTTCAGGCGGAATCGAGGTTCCGGAATCCGCCGGCCCGGAATAAGTCGCTGAGCCGAGTTCGACCGGATCGGACTGGTCGGTGACGAATTCTTCCGGTTTGGTGTCGAGATGGTCTGCGTCACGTCCATGGCTGCGAGCCCAGGCGTGTCGCAAGGCTTGGACGTAGGCTTCCGGATGCGACAGGCTCTCGCCGAGATAGACGTTGTCGTCTTCCAACAACGTCCCTTTGCGATACTTCATTTCGGTGATCGCTCGGTTGTAGCCGACGACGCTTTGGTAGTAGGCGGTCTCGGCCTGGGCGAGGCTGATCTGTGAACGGAGCAAGAGATCGACGTTGCCTTTGCCGGCTCGATACTGAGCCTCGTAGGCTTGCACGCGACGCTCGGCCGCACGGCGGCGATTGAAGTTCGTCTGAGCGGTTTGGAACGCCGCATCCAACTGGCGGAAGGCTTGGGCTAACTCGTGGCTGATTTCCAACTCTTGCGCACCGAGCGCGGCTCTGGCCTTGCAGAGTCGCAATTCGAGGTTGCGAACCTGTGCATGAGCCGCTCGGAAGCCGATCGGCAAACTGAATTCAAAGCCGATGCCATAGCCGGATTGATTGCCCTCAAGCAGATTGTCATAGAAGCTGCGAGATCGGCCATTTCCTCCGGCGACTGTCGGTGCATGGTCGGCACTGCCAAACAGTTGATCGCCGAAGCCGTTCGCCGCGGCGCGTGTCACCAGATCCAGCCGTGGTTTTGTCAGGCTTTCAGCCGCTTCGACCTGAAACTCCAAGCTCTTGATGTTCCACTTTTGTTTGCGAAGCTCCACGCGGCGTGTGAGCGCCTCGACCAAGCTGGTGCGCCAGTCCGGCAAGAATTCCGCGGTGGTCGGTTCATCGCCAGGACGAATGACGCGACCGTCGTTGACCGGCAGGCCAAGCAATCGGCGGAAGCGGCCTTCCGAGTTGTACAAGTTCGACAACGCTTCCTCAGAGCGGGCACGCACCTCGAAGTAACTGTCGCGGGCTTGGGCTTCATCCGCCGCGCCGCCGCCTTCCAGCCCTTGGTCGGTCTTGGCTTTGACTTCTCGCCAAGTATGCAGCGAACTGTTGCGGGCCGTGAGTTCGGCGTCGTAGCGGCGATACGCGAGGTACAGCTCCCAGTAGACGTCTTCCACATCCTTGACCAAGTTCTGAGTCGCTTGCTCGAAGTCGGCTATGGCGATGTCGGTACGGATGCGTGAGATCACGACACCTTGATTGACTTGTGGAACGGCCTGCAAGTTCGGACGGCGAGTGATTGGACCAGCGATGCGCGTAAAACGCGTCCCGCCGCCTGCCCACAGCGGCTGTCGATAGTCAAACTGCACACCGGGAATTCCAGAGTTTTGTGTGGCACTACCATTGTTTGTGAAGTACGACTGGAAAAGTCGCGTTCCACCAGCCCCTGCTCCAGATCCGGTATTGAATGCCTGATAGAGGACATTGTGCTGCACCGAGGCCTGCGCTCCGTTGGCGAAAATCTTCGATAAGCCCAGCCGAAAGTCACCAGCGCTAGTTTCCTGCGTGTCGCCCGCTTGAATGTTATTGAAGCTGTTAGTTTCCGAAATGCTCCTGCTGCGGCCAAACAAAAAGTTGGTCGTGAATTGTGCGTCGAATTCTGAGAGCGCGGCCTCGACGCCGTTCTGGCCGAAGAGGGTGCTGGTGTCTTGCAGAGCCGGATCGTAGACCGACTGCACGAAATCCGGATTCGTCAGCAACCGGTTAGAGGATGATAAGAACTGGCCGTTGTCACGGATGACTTCGTTGTTGGCGAGCGCGGTATGCACGGCCTCTTCCAAACCGAGATTCCAGACTTCGTCCTTACGCGGCTTACGAATCCGGCGTGGCTCATCGGAATAGCTGACTTCATCCGCGGTTTCTTCATTAACCGCCGGGTAGTCAATGGAGGTCACGACATCTTTGTAGTGCTCCAGATCAGCCTCGCCGATGTAGCTCAGCTTCTTTTCTGAGCTCGAGCAGCCGACGAGCAAGCCGCCGCCCAGAACCACACTGGCCCACTTCCACGGTCGCCAAATCGTTCGCAGTGGCATGAAAACGCCCTTCCCCAGACGGTCAATGATCGGCCGAATCCTTACATTCAGTATCGGCGTCACAATCGCTACAGCTTTGGCAAGAGTTTCTGGATGTACCGATTCTGCGACCGCGAAAGACCTCCTTTCTGAGCCTGACCGGCAGAAGTTGCGGCTTTTCAGGACGAGACCGCCCCACTCACCAAATAGACTTTTGGCGACGACACAAAAAAAGCGGAGCCGGCATGTCGCTCGGCTCCGCTGTGATTGTTGGACGGCTGCGGGTGGGTCACGCTCCGTTGTGTCGGCGCGGAGTCACGACGAACTCGTCGAACCGGAACTCCGATTGAGTCGGGTCGGCAATGTTTTGAAAGAGCTGCGCGACCACGCGGTGGAAGTGTGTCTGTCGGATCGAATAGAAGTTGTGCTTGCCGTCGCGGCGACAGCCGATCAAACCAGCCTCACGCAGCAATGCCAAGTGATGGCTGACGGCTGGCTGACTCTGTTGCAGCCGTTCGCAGAGCGCCGAAACATGCAGTTCGTTTTCCCGGTACAAGTACATCAGCACGCGCAGGCGTGTCTCGTCGGAGAGCAACTTGAAGAGTTGGACCAAATCGTGTTGGAGTTGGTCGGGAAGCTGGTTGCCATCGGCAACGGGGGCCTTTTGGCGGACAGGGCGTTCAGCAAGTTCGAGCATTTCATCCTCAATGAGTTCTGAAGGGTGGCCCGCGGAAGACGCCGGCGCCGGCGGCTGCGGAGAATCGTTTTGCGAGTGGTCAGCCAAGTGGCGTTCCTTTGACCCACTTGCCAAGAATCGTCTGGTGGGCGAGTGCTCGACCAACAAAGACAACGAACGGTCGAGCATGCGCCGAGCCGCTGGCAAATAGACTTGTCGTGATTTGGAAATGGTTGAAGATGAGAGTCCAGAGACGAGAGTGCTCGCTTCTGATCGGATAGAAATCGAACTGGCGGAACCGCCACGGAGATGAGTTAGCGACAGTCAGATGTGCAAATTCACCGCGAAAACCAATTCGGGACGGGCGGGATTATGCACGGCGCCCCCAGGGTCGTCAACGATCGAAAAACGCCGAAGTTCTCGTCGAATTCTTGGTGAAGGAGTCTCTTTGTGAGTGTTTCGGAGTTTGCAGAATTATCGGGTTTGCGAGCCGTGGTGACTGGATCGACTTCCGGCATCGGTCGCGCAATTGCTCTGTCGTTCGTCGACGCGGGAGCGGAGGTCGTCATCCACGGATGCCGGAGCCGAGACGCCGCCGAGTCAGTCGCAGCGGAACTGCGGTCGCATGGACCTCGCGTCATCGCGGTCATGGCGGACGTCGGTGAAGAAGAATCGCTGCCAATGTTCGTCGAACGCTGTTGGGCGGAGTTGGGTGGCATCGACATTTGGGTGAACAACGTAGGTGCCGATCTGCTGACCGGCGGAGAAGCGAAACTCGAATTTGCTGACAAGCTGCAGCGGTTGTACGAAGTCGATGTCCGCAGCACGCTGCTGCTCAGCCGTTTGGTTGGACAGCGCATGGCCACGGCTGGAGGCGGAGTAATCCTCAACATTGGTTGGGATCAAGCCGAGCGTGGCATGGAAGGGGATAGCGGCGAACTCTTCGCGGCGGCGAAGAGCGCGATCATGGGATTCACTCGTTCCTTAGCGGTCAGCCTCGCACCTAGCGTGCGCGTCAATTGCATTGCTCCGGGTTGGATTCGCACGAAGTGGGGAGAAGGGGCGAACGATGTCTGGCAGCAGCGCGTGTTGCGCGAGACCCCGCTGAAGCGTTGGGGAACTCCGGAAGATGTCGCCGCCGTGGCTCGTTTCTTGGCCAGCCGCGAGGCGAGTTACCTCACCGGCCAAGTGATCTACGTCAACGGTGGCGCGGTACGTTGATCGGAGCCATCATGCCAGCGGAACGCATCTTGTTCGTGACGGGGCGACTGGCCGAAGCCTCGTTGCGCGAGTTGCTGGCGACGCTCGCTCCGAAGGTCGGCTTTGATTACGACGTCGCGGTGTTGGGGGTCAGCGTGGCGGCATTGTTGTCGGTGGACTTCGTCGCCAGAAAGCTCAAACCGCTGTCAGGGTTTGATCGAGTACTATTGCCTGGTTGGTGCGGTGGCGATTTGGAAACTCTGGATCACAAATTCGGCACTCCGTTTGAACGAGGCCCGAAGGACATGTTTGATCTCCCGGAATACTTCGGCGGCCAAGCGAAGTCGCCGCCGGACCTCAGCCGCTACGACATCGAGATTCTGGCCGAGATCAATCACGCTCCGCGATTGAGCCATCAGGAGTTGCTGGCGCAAGCTGAGAAAAATCGCCGAGACGGCGCAGACGTTATCGACCTTGGATGCGTTCCCGACGAATTCTGGTCGGAGGTCAGCGACGCGACGCGGATGTTGAGGAGTGAGGGCTTTCGCGTCTCAATCGACAGCTTTGATCGACGCGAAGTCGAGCAGTCGGTCGCGGCCGGTGCCGAGTTGGTGCTGAGTTGCAACAGCACTAACGCCGACTGGCTGGCTGCTTGCGATGCCGAGTTGGTTGTCATTCCCGATCAGCCGCAAGATGACGAGTCATTGGTGAGCACGACAGCACAGCTTTCGGCGGCTGGGCAAAACTTTCGCATCGACCCGATCCTGGAACCCATTGGGTTTGGATTCGCAGCTTCGTTGGCTCGGTATTTCGAGGCTCGCCGTCGTTGGCCCGCAGTGGAAATGATGATGGGGATCGGGAACCTGACCGAGCTGTCGGAGGTTGATAGCGCGGGGTTGAATTTCTTACTCGCGGCAATCTGTCAGGAACTCGGTATTCGCAGCGTGCTGACGACTGAGGTTGTTGGATGGTGCCGTTCGGCGGTTAAGGAGTTCGATCTTGCGCGGCGGCTGATGCGGCACGCGGTGACGAACCGCGTGTTGCCGAAGCATGTGAACTCGCAACTGGTGATGCTGCGCGATGTGAAGGTCCACGAGATGGGCGAAGCGGGACTGCGTCGGCTGGCCGAACAGATCCGCGATGCGAACTTCCGCATCTTTGTTGAGCGCGGTGAACTGCACCTAATCAACCGCGACGGACACTGGCACGGCACCGATGCGTTTGAATTGTTTGACGACATCACACGCACGACGCCGATTGACTCGGCACACTCCTTTTATCTCGGTTACGAATTGGCGAAGGCGACGACGGCCCTGACTCTGGGCAAGCAGTATCGGCAGGACGGGGCGTTGCAGTGGGGGTTCCTGACGATCCCCGAAGTGAGTGCTCACGAACGGCGGCGCGGTTGAGAACTGCCACGAGTAACGGGACGCGGCTATAGTTCCGCCGCCACAAACTCTAGCGGTGAGAGATCCATGTCGAATACGAATCCCTCGGTCACAATTCGCCCCGTCCGGTCCAGCGATGTCACAGCGATCGCGACGTTTATCGAGCCGTTTGTCGCGGCCGGAAAACTGCTGCCGCGCACGACCGCGGAATTGGAAGATTTGGTGGAGCATGGCTTCGTCGCCGAGTCCGCGGGGCGCATCGTCGGGTTCGCCGCGCTGGAGATTTATTCGCCGAAGATGAGCGAGATTCGCAGTTTGGCAGTGGATCCAGAATTCCGAGGCGGGGGCGTCGGCCGGCGTTTGGTGCAGCAATGTGTCGAACGCGCTCACGAGCGGCAGGTGCTCGAGGTCATGGCGATTACCTCGAACGACGAATTCTTCCAGCGCTGCGGTTTCGATTTCACGCTGCCGGGGGAGAAGAAGGCGCTCTTCCTTCAAACTCGCGATTTGTGATTTCTAGCGGCGGTCGCAAGGGTGAGAACGTGACTGTCAGAAATTAATGTGGGCCGTATTCAGCGGCCCAGCGTTTGAGTACGCTGATGCCAGATTGTGAAACCCGTGCCGCTGCTGCCGGGTTCTGTTGACTAGCCTCCTGACCTCGAATTCCCGCCTCAAGGAACCTGTCATGCACGCCGCTCGCCGCCCTTCCCGCCGTCGTTTTCCCCGCTCTGGGTTCACGTTGATTGAAGTCTTGTTGGTGCTCGCGATTCTGGGTGTGATCGCGGCGATGGTGGTCCCAAACCTTTTGGGCCGGCAGGAAGTGGCGAATCAAAAGGCGACACGCATCAGCATCGCCGGCTTCGAGAACGCCATGAAGCTGTATGCCCAAGACCACGACGGGCTGTTTCCTCCCGGGAACGGTGACACGATCATTCAAATGCTGATGACTCCCGAACAGACGTCAGACTCGGCCAAGCCGCGGCCGCCGTATCTGGAAAAGGAGCCACTCGACGCGTGGAAGCAGCGCTTGCGATACGAGTACCCGCCGTCGGTCAATCATCAATCCAGCATCGACAAGCCGGCCATCTGGTCGGCTGGACCGGATCGTCAAGACGACACTGCCGACGACGTCAATAATTGGTCGCAGAATTAGTGGTCACGCATGATGAGCAGTCGCGAACAGCCGTGGTTGCTGCGTGCTCGGCACGGTGAGCGTTCGGGTGTCGCCGGTTTCACCTTTGCCGAGTTGCTATTGGTGCTGGCGTTGCTGTTGGTCATCAGCGGATTGGTTCTCCCGCCGGTCATGCGGATGATGGCCGATCAACCGTTGAAAGAAGCCGCCGAACGGACACGTGCGCAGATCGCGACCGTGCGGTTGAAGGCGCTCGATTCCAGTGCCGCCTGGCAGTTTCGTTTTGAGCCGGGGGGCCGCCACTATCTCTGGCTCCCGCTAGAAATGAATTCGCCGACAACGGGTGGCAGTGGGGCCACAGCGGCGAGCAACACCCCGACCAACTCGGCGCTCGGACCAACGTTCGGCGAGTTGCCCAAGGGGATTCAGTTCCTCAGTGACGTCAACGGAGTGCCGCTGACAGTCGAGCGCTTACCGCAAGCGATGGTGGCGGGGCTGCCCAACGGTTACGAGATGTTGCAGGTGGGCTGGAGTGCTCCGATGACGTTTCAACCGGACGGCTCGGCCGTGGATTTCGAACTAGCGGTGCTCGATGCCCGCGATCGTCAAATCCGGCTGGTCGTTCGCGGCTTCACCGGTGGCGTGACCGTTTCCTCGATTGAGAGTCGGAGGCGGTAATGCGTCGGCGAATTCTCATTGCAACCCAGAGAAGAGTGGCCTCGCGACAGGGGCTGACGTTACTGGAAGTCTTGCTTTCGCTGGGGCTGTTTCTCGGAGCGTTGGCCGCGCTCAGCCAGTTGTGGTACGGCGGCGTGCGAGCATCCGTGCAAGCGAGATTGTCGACGCAGGCGATTCTGCGCTGCGAATCGAAATTGAACGAAGTGGTGGCCGGAGCGGTGCCGTTGCAATCCATGACCGACACGCCATTCGAGGATGACGCCACTTGGACGTGGAGTCTGCAAGTTCTGCCCGGTCCCCATGCGAACGTGCTGCTGTTGGTCGTGAATGTCTCGCATCCAGGGCAGGGGGGGCTGTCTGCCAGCAGCTATCAACTCAGCCGGCTGCTTCGCGATCCGCAGGTGTGGACTGACGCGCAACAAACCACAACGGACGGAACAACCACGCCATGACACGAATTCGTGCTGCATCGCGTCGCCTGACTCTCCGAGTCGGGTTCATCGCCCACCCGACTCAGAGAGTCGGGCGGGGGCACGCCTTCACGTTGTTGGAGATGGTGTTGGCGCTCGGCTTGTCGAGCTTGCTGCTGGTCGCGTTATACACCGCGTTGCAGATGCACTGGTCGTCGTCCGCGCTGGGGCAAGTGGAGATGGAGCGTTCGCAAGTCGCTCGTGCCTTGTTCCGCCGGATTGAAACCGATCTCCGGTCGGTCGTGTTTCGAGATTCGCCACTTCAGTCCTCAACCGATGACGACTCGTCTTCGAGCAGTATCACCGGTAGTACTGGCAGCACAACGGACAGCAGCGGTTCGTCAACCAGCGGAACTACTGGTTCGAGTGATTCCAGCACGACCGGAAGCAGTTCGTCGAGCACGACCACGACGGATACCTATTCGACGCAGAAGACGGGGGTGTTCGGCGACTCGCAGAGTCTCGTCGTGCATTTGAGTTTGCCCAGCCGCGCATCGGCTCTGTCGGCGGCCGCGCAGTCCACTTCGAACGACAGTGCCTCCGGGGCGTCGGCATATTTCGGCAGCGATATGCAATCGGTCATGTATTTTCTGGCCGGGTCGAGTTCCTTCGCCGCACAACAACTCTCCAAATCGCTCGTCAGCGCGACCGATCAAGCCACAGGATTGGCGCGTCTGCAAGGGGATCGCATGGCGATGCAAGCCGCTGACGAAGCGGGGGACATGTCCTCGATGGCGTCCGGTACTCAATTGCTCGCACCAGAAGTGGCGTCGATTCAGTTTGAGTACTTCGACGGCGTGAGTTGGGGCACGTCGTGGGACAGCGCGACGTCCAACAGTTTGCCCAACGCGATCCGAATCACGATCGACTTTCATCCGCCGGTGGCGACAAGCGGAGGGTACTCACGCCCGGTGAGCGCCTCGACCGACCGCTTCCAACACACCGTCGCGCTGCCGCTTGCTCAGCCGTATGTACCGGCTGACTCGCTGTGATTGAGCGAAGAAGACGTTCATCGCCGCTTGAACGCGGATTCGCTCTCTGAGCCAAGCAATTGACGCTGAGCATCGAGCTGTTGACGAATCAGATTGGTCTCGGCGTTTTGTCTCTGAATCTCACGCTCGTACTCTAAAAACGTGTTCTCGCCGGCCACGGTCGGCACGAAGCCTTGGATCGTTGGCGACGATTGCGGATTCTGAATCCCTGGAGGCGGACTCTGCTCCCATGGGTTGCCAGCGGATTGATCTCGCGTGTTGCTGCGCTGCGCGGCGTTTGCCGGCTGAACCGGATTCGGTGCCGAAGAATTTGAGGATCGGGATTGCGGGGCGGACGTGCCGCTTGTGTTGGGATTCGGCACGTAGCCCGTTGGCTGGACGTTGGTATTGTTTGCAAAGGAACCAGAACCAAATCGGTTGGGAGCCTGAGCAAACCCGGATGGCGGTTGTTGCTCTGGGCTAGCAGATCGAGCCGGCAACTGGGACCGCTGTGATTGCGAGTTTGCCGGCGTGTTGAAGCTGCCGGGACCAAACGATCCTGAAGGGGGCTCACCCGTCGCTGGTTCGTATCCTGGTTGATTCGAATTTGCTGGCCAGTTGGGAGGCGTTGTCGGTGCGAGTCCATTGGGAGGCGCGAAGTTGTTCGGCCGGTTCGCGGCCGGAGGCCAGTTCGATGAATTCGCCGGCCCGGAAGTTGGTCCCGGCGTGATGGGAAACATGTTGCCCGGTCCGGCGTTCATGCCCATTCGCGCCGCTGCGCGGGCAGGATCATCAGTCGCAGCCGAAGGAACCACGGTCGGCAACGGTGCCGCTCCGGCGTTTGAGTTGTTGGGAATACTCGTCGGCAGTGAGTCGGTTGGCGGCCAAGCGGGCATTGTGTCCAACGGCGAACCTAGGTTGGACGGAGGCACTTGGCCGCGCGTGGCATTCGGCAACAGATTCGTGGACCCGTTGGAGATCGTCGACGGGATCAAGTCCGCATAGCCATTCGGAGGAGACGAGCCGTTCGGCGGCGGCGTCCATCCCGCGGGATTATTGGGGTTCGCATTAAGATTGGGATTCGGATTCAACGGCGGCGGCCCGACGACGATCGGGGCGTTGGGATTGACCGCCGCGTTCGGCATCCCTGCGGGCGGTTGGTTCCAATGGTTCGGATCGGCTGGCGGTGGCACATTTGGATTCATTCCGTTTGGTCGGCCAAGCGCTTCGTCGCGGAGTTGCCGCGCCGCGATTTCACGGCGCTGACGATCGGCGAGGTCACGAGCTTGCCGTTCGGCCGCCGCTTTTCGCCCCTCGCGCTCCAACTGTTCCAGGAGGTTTCGAGTTGTCTCCGGCAAGTTTGGATCGGCACTCAAGGGAGGCGAAAGATTTGCTTCGGCCTGAGCGATCGGCGGCATGTTGTTGGGGATCGTCCCGTTACCTTGTGGCCAAGCGCGATTCGCATTGTTTGGCGGATAACCATTCGGGACTCCCGGACCAGCGGGCGAGCCAGCGAATTCATTTCCCAAACCTTGGGCACCGTTCCAAGTGGAAGCGGGAGGCATCGTGTTCTGTGGAGCCCACGGGTTTTGCGCGAGCATCGTAGCTGGAGGCGTCGCGGTTCCCGCGCCGCTGGGCATGAGTCGAGCGAGTTTCGCCTGTGCTTCCGCCTCACTGTTGGTGCGGCGGAACATGGCCAACGCCCGTTCCGCCTGGCCTTGCTTGGCGTACAACAGACCGAGGTTGTTGATCGCGTTGGATTGTGTCGCGTTTTGTCGCAAGGCGGATTGCAGATACTGCTCGGCCTCGCCGTACCGCGACTGCAACAGAAACGAATAACCGATGTCGTTCAACAAATTCGCGTCACGCGGCGAAGCCTGCAGCGCGGCGAAGTAATAGCGTTGCGCCGATTGGTAATCTTGTTGCCGGTCGGCAATCACACCCAGGCGATGATTCGCCACCGGATGATTCGGCTGCCGTTGGACGACGGCGAAATAGTGGGACTGCGCTTCCGGTAGATTCCCTTGCTGAAAGGCGTCATGTCCTTTGTGCAACGATTCGGCGATCTCGACTTGGCCGCTTGCCGGTGCAGCGCGGCTGCCCGCGATCTGATTCTGTTTTGCGAGTTGCTCGGCTTTGTATTCATCCAGCGACAGCGGCTTCTTGGCGAACAGTCCCATCGGAAACGCGCAGCCGGTGAGGGAACTCGTCAACAATGTTAGGAATGCCCAGCGAAACGAGGCTTTGTTCATCGATCATCCATCCTGGGGATCAACAGACAGAAGCACCACGGATCACGATACGCGATCCGCCGGAAACATCTGCGAGGAAGGGAATGGAAAGGAGACGAGGCGGGAACTTCGTCAGACAGGATTCTGGAAGGGACCGGGTTATAGGTGGCCGGCGAAAATCGTGTCGAGACGAGATTGAGAGGTGTTTTGAAGGCGCGGAGCTGCCGATGAATTTGACGAGCGGGGCGGCGTCAGCCCCCCCGGTGCATTCGCATTCGAGACACAATCGGGGGGCTGACGCCGCCCCGCTCGCCAGTTAGACGTCAGAACTAATTCGCTGGCTGAACGAGCGGCAAATTCTGGGCGAGCCCGTTCGCAACGCCGCTGCGGTCGATCAGCCAGATGTTCCGAAAGCGGACCGGATTGCCGTGGTCTTGCAGCTTGGTTGGAAGCGCCAACGGACCTTCAGCCGCTCCGCCGCCGGTCTTGTTGGCCAACTCAAGCCGATTCTGAACCAGCACCCCGTTGTGCCAAACGGAGATCGTACCCGGATAAGTCTTTTTCTTGTCGGCGTCGAACCGCGGCGATTGGAAGTCGATGTCGTAGGTCTGCCACACGAGCGGCGGGAAGCACAGGTTCGTATCGGGAGCTTTGAACCGATACAGGCTGGCGGCTTCGTTGAACTCCCCTTTGAGGCCGAACGAATCGAGCACCTGCACCTCGTAACGGCTTTGAATGTAAACGCCGCTGTTGGCTCGCCCCTGGCCGCGAGCGTGCGGCATGTACGGCAACAGAAACTCGATGTGCATGTGGAAGTCTTTGAACGAAGTTTTCGTCTCGGTGCCGATCATCAGCAAACCGTCGTCCGACTTGCGGCCGTTCTTCCAGTGATCCGTGTTGCTGCCATCAAAGAGTACGACAGCCCCACAAGGAGGAGCGGCTCCTAGCGTTTGACTGCGACGCTCGACGCGAATCAATTCTCCGATTGCCGCCACTTGCTCGCTGCCGGGTGACGGCGGTTGATGCACGGCCTGCAATGTCGCTTTGCTCTTTTGGATTTCGATCCGCTGAGTCGCGTCGTCGCCAATCAGTCGCAGCGTTTCGCCGTCGCGTTGTCCTTTGAGTTCGTGCTTCGTCATCCCGGTCCACCAGCCACCCCCCGGTAGGCCGCCGCGATACAGCACCGCTTGAAACTCGTTCTTGCCGAGCGCGACGACTTGCAGGCCGCACGCCTCGCATTTCCCGCAACTGTTCTGGGCCGAGCCGAGATACTCCCCTTGAAACCAGTAGTCGCGATCCACCTGTTTGACGTCGGTCGCGACGAGCGGCGTATCGGCGGCGAACGTCGAATTCAGCAAGCCCAAAACCAATGTCGAAGCCACGAGCGAACGAATCCAAGAGGTGGTCATGCAGAATTCCTTGAAGCTTTCAGGGAGGGACAATGGTGGGCGACAGTTTGTCGGAGCCTTATCAGGCTGGCAACCGAAGCCGAGGGTGAAGGCTGCGGCCGAGCCGCTCGAATTCGACTCAGAAATTTGCGAGACCAGATTTGCGATTGATGGCGGCGTGAGATCGTCGAGAAGTTTGTCAGCACGGACAAAATCCTCAACAAAGCCGAACGCAAGGTGTTCAGAGACGAGCAGAAATCTCTCAACGAGCAGCGCGGAAAACTGCAATCAAAAGATCCGGCCGAGATCTAAGACCACGGCTGGGTGTGGTTATTCCCGCGGAAGCCGATCCGGAAGTAATACAAAATCATGGGTCACAAAATCATGAAGTCTGGAGCAGCTATCGGCGGGAATCACGCTCTCAAGTAATCCCCGCGGCGGTTCATGATTCTGTGCCCCATGATTTTGCCAACCATCTTGAAACTCGAACCGTCTGGTCACACTTTCGATGGCAACTCGTCCGCGAGTTCGTTCAGGAGTTGTTTCTCCAACGCTCGGACGCGCAACTGCCGCAGCCATTTCCAGGGCCAGAGTTCTTTCCACGTCATCATGAACGCCCCCATGATGGTCGGCTCAAAGACAGCCTCACCACAATGACATGCCGTGCCACTCGCATGGGATGTTGCGTCAGCCGTTTTTCGCTTCGAAGTCTTTCATCAACGCGATCAGAGCATCGACCCCTTCAATGGGAAAGGCGTTGTAGATACTGGCTCGCATGCCGCCGACGTCGCGGTGGCCTTTGAGTCCATCGAGTCCGGCAGCGGTCGCGGTCTTCACGAACTGCGCGTCGAGATCATTGTTGCCAGTCACGAACGTCACGTTCATCAGCGAGCGGCTGTCTTTGTCGGCCGTCGGCTTGAAGAGTTTGCTCTGATCGAGGTACGCATAGAGTCGCCCGGCCTTGGCCCGATTGCGTTGTTCGGCCCCCGCCAGGCCGCCGTTGGCTTTGATCCACTTGAAGACCAGGCCCATCAGATAAATGCCGAACGTCGGCGGCGTGTTGTACATCGAGTCATTCTTGGCGTGAGTCCGGTACTGCAACATCGTCGGCAGGTTTTTATTGCCTCGCTCAATGAGATCGTTGCGGATGATGACGAGCGTCACCCCTGATGGGCCGAGATTCTTTTGGGCTCCGGCATAGATCAGCCCGTACTTCGAGACGTCGATCGGTCGGCAATAAATGTCGCTGCTGGCGTCACAGATGACCGTCGAACCGGCCGCCACTTCCGGGAAGCGATGCCATTGCGTCCCGAAGATCGTGTTGTTCGACGTGTAATGCACATACGCCGCACTTCCGCTGCACGAGATCGTCTTGGGAATGTAGCAGTGGTTGCGCTCCGCGCTGTTACACGCGATGTGTGTCTTGCCCAGTCGCACCGCCTCTTCCTGAGCCTTCTGCGCCCAGGCTCCGGTGACGAGATAGTCGGCGGTCGCATCGGCCGAGAGGAAATTCATGGGGATCATGCTGAACTGCAACGACGCTCCTCCTTGCAGGAACAGCACCTTGTAGTCGGCCGAGATGCCGCCGACCTCACGGCACAGAGCTTCGCACTCTTCAGCAACGGCCACGAACGCTTTGCCGCGATGCGAGTGCTCGCAAATGCCGATGCCGGTGTTCCCCAGCGACAGCAGATTCTCGCGAGCCTCCTCCAACACAGAGAGCGGCAACACGGCGGGGCCGGCGGAAAAATTGAAGATGCGTTCCGTCATGGTTCGTGATCCTTGTCAAACGGGTCCGATTCGGGGCGGGATTAAAGGAGCACACCAACAGCCACGCAAGGCCCGCGTTGGCGCGTGCTGGTGCTGCGAACCGCCGCTGCTTGCTGGCTACGTTGGCTTTGTTGAGACTACGCGACCGAATCGCTGACAACTCCGCCTCTCTGAGAAGGAACCGATCGTGCGACGACTCAGAAGCTCGTTCCAATTACTGTGGCTGGGAGTGACCGCCATGTCGCTGGGATATTTCTCCGGGTTTGATTTCGAGTCCCCAACGGTTGAGGCCGCGCCTCCCAAAGTGCTGCCGCATCCGGGGCGATCGGTGGTGATCGCGAAGAATGGCATCGTCGCAACCAGTCATCCGCTGGCCGCTCAGGCGGGGTTGGACATTCTTAAAGCCGGAGGCAACGCGGCCGACGCGGCGATCGCGGCGAACGCGATGATTGGACTCGTCGAACCGATGAGCTGCGGGATCGGCGGCGATTTGTTTGTGATCTATTGGGACGCGAAGACGAAGAAGCTGCACGGTCTGAATGCCTCTGGGCGGAGTCCCTACGCGCTGAATCGCGACGTCTTTGCTCAGAAGAAACTCGACGAGATGCCGGAGACCGGGCCGCTCTCCTGGTCGGTGCCGGGCTGCGTCGATGGCTGGGAGATGTTGCGATCAAAGTTCGGCACGATGTCGTATGACAAACTGCTGGCGTCGAGCATTCGAGTGGCCGAAGAGGGTTTCCCGGTGAGTGAGATCATCGCCGGGTATTGGTCTGGATCGGCGAACAGCTTGTCTCAGTGGCCGGACTCAATGAAGACGTACTTGCCGAACGGAAAGGCACCGAAGGTTGGCGAGGTCTTCAAGAATCCAAACCTCGCCGCATCGTATCGCGCGATCGCGATCGGCGGGCGAGATGCGTTCTACGAAGGAGCGATCGCCGACGAGATCGTGCGGTTCAGTGAGGCGAACGACGGATATTTTTCGCGGCTCGATTTCAAAGACCACACGTCCGAGTGGGTGCAGCCAGTCAGCACGAACTATCGTGGTTACGACGTGTGGGAGTTACCGCCGAACGGGCAGGGAATCGCGGCTTTGCAGATGCTCAACGTGCTGGAGCGGCATGACCTCAAGTCGCTCGGCCCGTTTCATCCCGACTATCTGCACTTGCTGATCGAGTCGAAAAAGCTGGCGTTCGCGGATCGCTCGCGGTTCTACTTCGATCCGGCGTTTGGCGTGCCGCCGACGAAGGAGTTGATCTCGAAGGAGTACGCTGCGAAGCAGGCGGCTCGGATCGACATGGCTCGCGCAGCGAAGCAAGTCGTGCCGGGTGATGTCGACGCGAAGCTGGCTCACGGCGACACGATTTATCTGACGGTCGTCGACAAGGACCGCAACTGTTGCTCGTTCATCCAGAGCAACTACTTCGGCTTCGGCTCGCAGATCGTGCCGGGGAACGTCGGCTTCGCGCTGCAGAATCGCGGCTGCTTGTTCGCTCTCGATGCCGAGCATCCGAATCGGCTGGAGCCTCACAAGCGGCCGTTCCACACGATCATTCCGGCATTCGTCACAAAGGATGGCCAGCCGCATCTGGCGTTCGGCGTGATGGGGGGCGACTTTCAACCGCAAGGTCATGTGCAGGTCTTGATCAACATGCTCGACTTTCGCATGAACGTGCAGCAGGCGGGCGAACATCCACGCGTGCAACACTCCGGCAGCGCGACGCCGACCGGCCGGCCGATGGCGGCGAACGGCGGCAGCGTCGGCTACGAGTACGGCATTCCTCTCGAGTCGTTGAAAGTGTTGACGGAACGAGGCCATCAACTTGGCGGTCCCGGCGGTGCATTCGGCGGCTACCAAGCGATCCTGATTGATCACGTCAACGGTGTCTTGCACGGCGGGACTGACCCGCGCAAGGACGGTTGCGCGGCGGGATATTGATGATCGTTCTCCGTCACGATGCCGGTGTGTCGCTTGCTGTCGGTTCGGGCGGCAGCGCATCATCATGCACCGTAATCTCCACTGGATACTTGGCTCGGTAGCGAACGATGAAGGGATAAATCAGCGGCCCGGTCGCCATCATGCACAGCGGCACGCCCAGCACTTTCCAGAAATCGCCGTCGGCGATTTGAAAACCCAAGTTGGCGGCGATGCACAGCAGCGGCATGCACGCCAGTCCGATTGCGACGGGCCAGCCCCCTGGAACGCGAAACGGGCGATGTAGCTCAGGCTCGCGGTGACGCAGGACCAAGAATGAAATCAGCTCCATCGAGACCTTGCCGGTGTAGAGCGTCACGTCCGCTTTCGCGACCTCTTCAAAGTCTTTGAAGATCATCACGATGATGGAATAGATCACACCGCACACCAGCAGCGAAACGGCGGGTGCTCCGTGCGCGTTTTCGTATCGCATCGCCTTTGGCAGGAAACCGTCGCGCGACATGACGAACGGGACGCGGCTGTAGACCAACACCAAACCCGAATACAAACCAATCCCCGCGACCATGCCCATCGCGCTCAGGGCGTAGCCCAGCCACGAGCCGACCAACTGCTCGGCGACGATGCTCCAGGCTCCGGTCGTCCATTCGATTCCTTGGCTGCCGAAGAACAACAGGCCGATGAGTGCCGGCAAGCCATACACCCCCATGATCAAAAAGATGGCGACTAGCAGAGCACGCGGGTAATCGTGACGTGGATTGTTCATCTCGCCGGCGCACGTCGAAACCGCGTCCCAGCCCTGATAATTCCAGAGGATCACCGGGATGGCCAATGCCAACGCCGAAACGAACGACGTGTCCGCATTCAAAAACGGCACGACGGGATTGTGCGGAAATCCTTCGGTCAATCCGCGGTAAAGTCCCCAGCCGATCAACACCACGAACGGCGAGACAATCATCAGCGCCAACCCCTTGGCGAAGTTGCCAACCGTGCGGGCTCCTCGCAGATTCAGCAGCACGAAGACCCAGACCATCGACAGCATGACGGTCTTTCGAGCCCAGAAGCTGCCGGTGTCTTTGTTGAAGACCTCGAAGAAGAACGCCAGATAATCGCAGAATAATGCGGGGCAGATCCCGACATCGACGAAGGTAAACATCCAAGCCCACCAACCTTGGCAGAACGCCGGAAACTTGCCGAGCGCCCGCTTGGACCAGACGTAATAGCCACCCTCCTCGGGGATCGCCGTGCCCAGTTCGGCAACGATGAATGCCACCGGAGCACTGTAAAGCAACGGCGTGATCACAATCAGCAGCATTGCCAGACCGGGGCCGTCCTTGAGCACGGACTCCAGCCCATACGGCCCACCAGACACGTTGAAGAAGATGATGCTGATGATCGCCGTGAGAGTGAGGGAGCGTTTCACGAGAGTGAGTTCCTTTCTTCGCTCGCGTTCTAGCCGAAATGATTCATAACCCGAAGTGTTAGCGAGGGCGAACGCTTCCTAAGACTTTTAATTGCAAGTGTTCTGGAGCGTTCGGCCTCGCTGACGCTGCGAGGCTGTGAGTTTTTTCTGAAAGTGGATTCGGATCATTTTTCCCGGCAGCGGTTTTTTGCTGCGGGGTTTTTTGGTCCAGTTCGTGTTGGATTTTGGCAACGGGATTGTTGCCGTCGTTGGTCTCGATTCCTGGTCAG
>SXKJ01000080.1 GCA_005778115.1 Planctomyces sp.
GCCATGCAACTTCAGGCTGGCAAAGATCTGATCCTCCGGAAACAACCAAGCTTGGAGGCGTCTCAACTGTTCGGCGTTCGTGCTCCGTTGCGCAGAACCCGGTTTGGCCCTCGATCGCCGTCTCACCGAACGATTCCGTCTGTCTCGCTTCGCCGACTTCGACTTCTGCCTTCGAGCCATGAGCCAGATGCCTTTCTGACTGAAGCGTTTTCAGTTGGTCCTGTTAGGAATCTGGCTTTTCTTTTCTCTCCTTCGTTTCTGAAACCCCACTTTCTTCGACGCCAAATCGTTCACGGCGTTGCCCAACGGGGCGTCACTCCACGGTGACATCGCCGGAGTTTCGCCCCGTTGGGGCTGACGGGATCGCGCGGGTTCGTGCACCAGGGCTGCGCCCTGGGCTATCGAGTTGCGACCCTTCGGGCCGAAAAACAAGAAACAAGTCCCGCCCGATGACAAAGCCTCGTCAGCCTCAACTTTGCATCACCCCACGCACCACTCCATTCCTGCGCGCGTCGCCGTCCTGGCGGCGACCGCCGGAAAGCTCCCGCGTTCCGCCGCACGGGTTCCCCCCGTCGAGCGACAAAATCCGACACCCGCCGGACACTGGCCGACGCCTGCGGCACAAAGTCCTCTGACCGCCGGACTCCGGCCGGTGACTGCGGCCGCGAATACGGTGGTCCGCGGAGCTTTTCCGACGCCTGCGGGAACGCATCCGCCGGTCGCCGGAATGTTTCCGACGACCGTCGGAAAGAATCCCGCGACCGTCGGAAGAATTCCGCAATCTGCTTTCAGAAAAAGACTTCCGCGCGCGAACCGGGGTCAGGTCTTCAAGAATTCGTGCGACCGGTCGATGGATGCCGCGCGGCTCACTTCGAGCGTCGGCTTCCCGATCAGCCGCCGGGCCCTAGCCCCGGTTTGTGTCATCCAAACCGCGGCTAGCGCCTGGCGGCTCACTTCTTCGAGCGGCGGCGGCGCTTTTGGCAGGGGGCTGGGGCGCGGGCGGGACCGCTGGCCGAGGAGCACCGACCCGGATGTCCCAGCCCAAATGCTGATTCAACGAGGCGATCTGAGCCTCCAGGTCCCCCGCCGCAATGCCGGCTCGCTCTGCCGCCCGTTGAATGTGCTCGCGCGAAAGGGGCTTCAAGTGATCCAAATAGGGTCCATTTCCATCGAGATCTTTCGTCCCCACAATTCTGCCGAACTCCGAGTGCATTCCCCCGAAAACGCTGCACGCAACTCCGCGACTGTCAGCGTCCTGATCCTCGACGGCGCGGGCGCGGAGCAGTTCCCGCGTGGACTCGTCCGGCCAATGTTTGGCCAAGGATTCGCAGGCACCGCGTCGAATGTCCCAAGTGCCCTGCATTGCACACTCGATAACTTTCCTTCGATCAGCGGTGACAACGGCAATGAACTTGGGCCAATTCCAGTGGTGAAAGTATTCGGACGAATTGAGCGAAATTGGAAACTCGATGGACAAGCGCCCGGGCCAGCGGTCTCCGATTTCACCAGACGCCGACACAATGTCTTCAATAAAGTCCTGCGGTGGTCGGTTGCCAGAAACGAAGATGCCAATCGTTTTTGACAGCAGAATTACTGCTTGCTTTTCAATCCGAGCAAGATTCCTTGCCTCGCTGAGGCAGAGGATGGCCAGCGGCAGTTCCGACACCGGCGTCGAACCGTCCCACTCATCCAAATTCGTGCGCATCGCCAGTCGCTCGACGATCTGGCCGACGAATTGGTCGTCGATCTGGCTGCAGATCAACCTCAGAACTTCGCGCCAGTCGTCGTCGCGGCAGTGTTGGTCGAACAGGGAGAGTAAGCCGGCCTCGTCCAGCGTCTTGGCGATGTTGAACTCGTGAACAAAATCGGCCGCACAAAAATATTCCAGGAACGTGCGATGGACGAAGCCGTAACTGTCCGCGCCGACGAAGCAGAGGATGAAGTTGCGTTGCCGCAGATGCTCGACCACGGCCCGCGCTGCGGCTCGCGATTGCGGGAAGTGCAAGTCGGTGTGCAGATAGTCTTCGATCAGAGTGGTCAGCGTCGGGCCGTCGATCATGTTCCCCTTCAGACCGCTGGGACCGGCCTGCATGAACGACGCGACGCGGCGCAGCAGGTCGTGCTTTTCTCGCCAGCCGATGTCGGTGCTCAAGCCGGGAAACTCGGCCAGCGCGCGTTCGGTGTCCCATTGATGCAGTAGCAGCCGCGTCGCTTGGGCATAGAGATCGACGCGATCGCGCGGAAGTTCCTGATTGCGGTTCAGGATCGCCATCATGGTGAGCAAGAGCGGATTGCCTGCCAACATCGCGATCGACTTGGAATCGCGGATCCCCTTCTTTAGCCGCTCGAGTTTCGGAGCAGCCTGCGCCGCGTTGTCGAAGGTCTACTCGTGCCAGCGATCGATGAAGGCGTCGATCTGAGCGGCGTCCAGATCCTGCAACATGAAATGCCGGAACTCGGCATCACGCAGCCGCTGCGACTGGTAGCCGACGATCCGCGACGTCACGACGATCGGGGTCTGCGTCTGCTCGGTGCTGAATCGCTGGATGTCGTTGACGACTTCCTCGCGAGTCTGCGGATCAAAGATTTCGTCCAGCCCATCCAGTAGCAGCACGATCCGGCCGGGTTGGGCGAGCAGCCGCTCCAACAACCCACGGGGCCAGTCGTGCCAGACCGGAGCTTCTTCCAGAAACCGGACAAATCCCTTTCGCCCGTCACATTTCCAGTGACCGTAGCGGCCCAGGTCGATGACCAGCGGAATCGGCTGCACTTCCCGCGTCGAACGATCGACGATGCTGGACCAACGCAGGGCGAGATATCGAATCAGCGATGACTTGCGGACCCCGGATCGCCCAGGATTACCAGCCGGTGGTTTTCCCGC
The DNA here is from genome assembly GCA_005778115.1 of Planctomyces sp. GTDB lineage: Bacteria > Planctomycetota > Planctomycetia > Planctomycetales > Planctomycetaceae > SXKJ01. The sequence continues at coordinate 2,882 of SXKJ01000080.1, forward strand.
GACGGCCAATCGCGAAGGGCCTGATCGACGATCTCCAGCACCGGCCGCAGCGGCTGCTGGAAATACTCGCGGCGTAACTCTTCCGCCTTCTGTTCGTTGTCGGCAAGTTCCTGGGCGTTGATCTCGCCAGCTTTCAGCAAACGCTGTTGGTGATCTTTGGGAATCTCCAGTAACCGCGGGTTGTACTGATGGCATTCCCGTGCCGACTGCGGGACGAAGACGCTCCACAATCCCACGCTGTAATACGCGCCCGTCGAATCGAGCATCTCCAGGTTGAGCTTTTCGAACCGCTGGAGCACCGCGGCTCGATAACGTTCCGAATCGAATTCCGCCGGCAATGCGCCGGCAATGCGCCGGCGATCGTCGCGCGGCCGGACGCCTTCATCTCCGTCGCCCACGGGCGAGCCGGATCGTTCAGCCACAGGTTGAGGTCGCGATCGAAGACCCTGCCGAAGTCAGTTGGGCTGGGATATTCGGTGTAGAAGATGGGATCGTTGAGGTCTTGCATGCGTTTGCGGAACGCTTCGACCTTGGCCCATTGTGAGACGGCCTCCATCAACTGCGTGGTGTCCGTCGGCATCTCCAGCTTCTCGATCTTGCGGAAGAACCACTTGATCTCCGGGAAGCCGGTGGCGTCGTGGGTTTGTTTCGCCCACTGGAATTCTTCCTCCGTCCCCGATTCCGCCTTGCCGGTTGGCGAGCCGAATCGCTGTGCCATGATGCCGACCACCAGGGCCAGCGAGCCTTTGAGCTTTTCCAGCGTCTGCTGTGTGATGAGTTCCTGCGGTCGGCCGACGCCGATCGTCGCGAAGTTGTCCCAATCAATGACCCGGAACTCGACATTCCAAAGGTGGGCCGTGTGTCGGTTGTAATCGTCAAAGAATCGCCGGACATGTTGCCGCTCTGCATTCACGTCACCGGGCGAGGCGAGGAATACATGGTAGACATAAACAGCGATTGGCTTCAAAGACATCAGGCTGTCTCCGCAGAGAGGCGTACGGGAGGCTTCCAAAGCCAGCACAGCCTACGAAGACGAACGGATAGCGTCCAAGCCGACCAGCTCTAGCGAACAAACTGCCGGACGTAATCCGCGCCGAGGCCCACCGACTCGAAGTGCCGGCGGCACATCTCGATCTTGGTGTGGACATCGTCGTAGCCGCAGGCTTTGTGTTGGTCGTCGAAGTAGATCAACGCGCCGCAGACGTGAAACAGCGTGATCATCTCGTCGTCGGAATCGACCGTCAGCGTGTGGACTTCGCCGGGAGGCTCGAAGACGTAGTCCCCCGCCTTCGCGATCCAGTTGTGTTCGAGATACCGCCACGTCCCCTTGATGACGTAGCCATGCACCGGCGCGGGATGACGATGCCGGCTGAGCACTCCCGACCGCCGCACACGCAGCAGGTTCACCCACTCGCCCTGCACGGTGTTGAAGAACAGCGGGCGAAACCAAATGTTCGGAGCCTGCGGCACCCACAGCCGCTCGTCATCAGGGATCGCCGTCGTGACGAGATCGGAGACAGCATACGGCGGAGGCGGTAACGATTCGGGCATAGCACTCATTCGGCTTTCGGTTTGTCGGCAGTTTCCACTTTCTTGTCCTCTTTGGCAGGCTTCTCTTCTGCCGGCTTTTCCGCGGCGGCGGGTTTGGCAGGTTCCGGCTTCGCGACGGCAGCCAATTCCGGGACAAGCGATTCGATGTGTTGCAGACTGCCGTCGGCGGTCAGGACCACCAGCAGATTGCCTAGACGCAGCGGGCCTTGCGTGGCGATCTGGCCGAGCGCGACTTTCTTTTCGACTTGGCCGGTCTTGGTGTCGATGCGGAGCACGTTGCCCGATTGCTGCACGGCGATCAGGGTGTTGCCGAACAACAGCGGACTCCCAACCAGACCGACCCCTTCGAGGTTCAATGTCCACAGCGGCTGCTTGGGCTGTGCGGCGTCGAACGCGACTAACTTTTGTCGCCCGACTTCCGCCAGCAGATAGGGTTCGGCGACCCACAGCGGTTTCGAGGCCGGGCCGCCCAACGCGACTTGTCGAGTTTCACCTGCAGTCACGTCGAGCACGTGCATCGTTCCGGCCGCGTCGGCCGTGATGAGCCGTCCTTTATGCAGCGTCGGCGCGACATCAACGGGCTGCGGCAAGTCCACTGACGAGACGGTTTGGAAGAACGTCTTCTCACCCGTGCGATATTGCAGCTTTGACATCTTGCCGGCGCTGTCGATTACGAACAGCGTGTCGTCGTCAACGGCGATGAGATGTTTCCATTTGCGAACCGGTCCCTCATTGTTCGTGTTGACCGGCGCGAGGAAGGGATCGCACTTCGGCCCGCCCGGCCGTGCCATCTCCAATTTGCGAGGCAGCGGCAATAACACACCGCCTGCAAATCGTAACGGAGCGCAGTCGAGCGCCTCGGTGAGTACGACTTCGGCTTGCGCCAGCGCGCTGGGGCCGACCACCCAGAGCTTGCCATCCGGGCCGTTCGTCCAAACGGCGGTGCGGCCCTCGGTCAGCGCGGTCGCTTGCAGTGGTTCCAGCATGTTGTCGGGAAGTTTGAGTTGTTGCTCGCTACGCGCGCGAAAACCGCCATTGGTGATTTCGTTCGCGCTCAGCAGGAACGTGTCCCCTCCTTCGGTGACGCACACGAGTTGTCCATCCGTGCCGAAATTCGCCGCGAGGATGCTCGCGCCGACGACGGTCTTCCAGTTGCTCTGCATCGACTCGCCATCCGCTTGCGTGAGATGTACCGCTTGCCCGACCGGAAGTTGCCGGCCGACGTACAGATTGCGGCCAATCATCTGCATCGGCTGAGTACTCTGCCCCACGGCGATCTTGTCTTGTGAATCCAACTGCAACACATCGGTCTTGAGTTGCACCTTGCGCAGCGCTCCGACCGCCAACCAAATCTGATCGTCGGCTCCTGCGGCCAGATGCGCGGCTCCGGAGTGACTGGTCGGAATTTGCAGAGTGGCCACCGGTGCGAGCGTGCGTTGATTCTGGTCGTCTGAGACGTTGAACACGCTCAGTCGCGGCCCGGCCGAGACCACATACAGACGATTGCCGCGGAGGATCATGTCGTCGCGGATGTGGCCTTCGACGCGACTCTCCGCCACATCGGCCAGCCGTTGTTCCGCCTTCGACGCATTGATGACTCGCAAGCGGGATGTCGTGGTTTGGTCGTTCTCGGCAATCAACACATGCTGTCCCATCATCACCGGCGCGGCTTCGATCGTGCCGGCCTGATGACCAATTTGAGTGACCAGTTGGCACTCCAGCGGATTGAGTCCCAGCGTGTAGGCGAATTCCGAATCCCCGATCACCAGGATGTGTTGGCCATCGGCCAGCGCCAGGGGCGGAGCAAACAGTCGATGCGGAAATTTGAGCCGCGACGTGATGCGGCCGGAGTCGGCGTCGATGCGATACAAGAAGCCTTCTACCGTCGGCAGGTAAATTTGTCCTTCGACGACCAGCGGCGGACCGGCCGCCGGTTCGATGACTTGCCGCCAAGCCAATTCTCCGGTGCGGCGATCGACCAGCATCAATTGATTCTGAGTCGTATCGAAGAGCAGTACCCCGGAGCGTGACGTTTCGACCGGCACGGCAAAAAAGGGTGAGCCGACTCCGACCGTGCGCCGCCACAGCGGTTCGCCGGTGATGCTGTCCGCGGTAAAGCAACTATCTTGCCCCATCGCGAAGACAACCCGATTGGCCGATTGTTCGTCGCTCTGCGACCGCGTACGCACGGCCAAGGTCAGCGGCTTCGGCAGGGACTTCGAGGGATCGTCCGCCTGCGCATCGCGCTGAAGCTCTTCGCGAACTGCTTGTTTCTTCGCCAACTCCAACGCTCGTCGCAGCGCATTGTCGAGCCGACGATCGGTCTTCAAGTCGGAATACCGCGTGACCAACTTCTGTCGCGTGGCGACCGCCATCAACGGAACTTCCTTCTTCAGCGAGTCGTTGATCGAGGCGA
>SXKJ01000081.1 GCA_005778115.1 Planctomyces sp.
AACAATGACACCATCAATGAAGGCTCCGAGTCTTTCACTCTGAACGTCACCGGCGACGATGCCGGAGTGGGAATTGGCACCATTCAGGATGACGATGCCGGCAGCACAGATCCAACGGACCCCACGGACCCGACCGACGTAAATGACCCGCCAAGTTTTGGAACTCGTCCAAAAACTACTCCGTATTTTTGGACGAGTTCTTTGATATACACGCTGGGGAAATCAAATATGTTGGTGAAATCAACGTTAATCCCAAAAAGCTCGGAGGTGAGACATTCTCAGTAGCAAGATTGTCCAGCATCATCACGGACGGCAATCAGATGGAACTGTCGGTCCACAACAATTTTCAGAGGGACGTTGACTACATCGCCTCTCGGTTTCCAGAAGTCGACTGGAGTCAGTCGCAATCTGCCCTTTCCGTTTGGCAACACATAAGGCCAGCCTACGATCCACTCAATCTCAAGGAACTGAAAGGAGCGGCTGCGGTTGGAAGACGTGCTGGCTTGGAAATTCGCGAGAAAAAAGCTGCTGCAGAAGCTGCTCGTAACGCTCAGTGATTGTCGAGGGATGCGCACGAGGGGAGTAAAAGGTGTCGGGGTGTCAGGAACCAAATAACGGCTTTTATCAGTAAACGGTTCCCGCTACTTTTTCTTCACCGTCAAACTGTCCCCCGCGATCAACGCTAGCATCGCCGACAGCAGTGGGCTCGGCACGATCACCGATGATGACTGATCCGCAACGTAGCTCAGTTGCTCCGCAACTGAGATTCCCAGAGCGAGGCCAATCGCCGTGAAACGGCGCTATTGCGAGTCTCGCGACTTTTGAATGCGAGTCGCGGAGCGATTCGCCTATGTCGAGCGACGTCTCTACGAATCACTCACCTTGCCAATCATTCCGTCGGGCCATCGCCGCGGCGCATTTGGAACGGCTCGCTGAGCACGATCTGCGCGATGAGCGTTGAGAACCGGTAGTCATCGGTGCTGTGCGCGTCCAACAGTTTGTCGATCGCACAACGGTCGTAGTATTCCAGTCCTCGGCCGATGGCATAGGTCATCAGCTTTTCGGTGAGGCAGCGGCTGAATTGCTTGCTGCGGCCTTTGAGGATCGCGATCAATTCGGTGGAACCGTCGAATTTGTCGCCGCTGGGGAGGACTCCAGAAGCGTCCACTTTGTGCTGGCCGTCGTGATCGCGCCAGTGGCCGATGGCGTCGAAGTGCTCGAAACCAAAGCCCAGTTCGTCCATCTGGCGGTGACACGAATTGCAGATCGCGTTCTCGCGGTGCAACTTGAGTTGCTCGCGCAATGATGCGCCGGGTTGAGCTTTTTGAGTCTCTTCGAGGCTGGGCACATTCGGCGGCGGAGGTGCCGGAGCGGTGCCGAGGATGTTTTCCATGATCCACTTGCCGCGTTTCACGGGGGACGTGCGGCCGGGATTTGAAGTCACGGTCAGGATGCTGGCTTGAGTCAGCAAGCCGGCTCGGCCGGTGACGCCGTCGAGTGACACCTTGCGGAACTCGTCACCTCGCACACCGTCGATGCGGTAATGCTTCGCGAGCCGTTCGTTGACGAACGTGAATTTGCCATCGAGCAATTCCAGCGTGCTGAGGTCTTCTCGCAGGACGTGGTCGAAAAACTTCGTCGTCTCGCGGAGCATGTCGTCGCGAAGCTGTGGCGAGTAATCAGGGAACTTCGTGGCGTCGGGTGTCAACTCATCGAGGCTTCGCAGGTTGAGCCATTGCAGTGCGAAGTTCTCGACCAGCGCTTCCGAGCGTTTGTCTTTCAGCATTCGTCTGACCTGCTGCTCAATGACCTCCGGTTTGCGAAGCTCGCTCGTCTCGGCCAGTGCGAGCAGATCGTCGTCGGGCATTGAACTCCACAGGAAGTACGACAGTCGCGTTGCCAGTTCAAACGGACTGATTTCGTGCCGAGCCTTTGGATCGTTCGGACTCGCATCGGCTTCGATGCGGAACAGGAAATTCGGTGAGCAGAGGACTCCCTGCAACGCGAACTGCATTCCCCGCTCAAAGGTCTCTCCTTGCGAGACGGCCGACTCAGCGAGCGGCACGATGCGGTTGACTTCGTCATCCGTGACAGGCCGACGGAAAGCGCGTCGCATCAGCGGTCGCAGGTTCTCACGAACGGCGTCGACGAGAGGGCGCGTCGTGGTCGGAGTCGCGGCGATCAGCTTGCGATGCGACTCCGGCAAGTCGTCCTCTCGCACATCGAGCGGACCGACGACTTCCAGCCAGCCGAGGTAGAGGTTGCGGTCGCCACCTCGTTTGGCTTTTGGATCGTAGAAGTCGTTCGTGAATGCGGCCGTGAATTTGTGATTTCCCGGAGGCAGACGCAGCTGAAATTCATACTCATCCGGTTCGCGCCGGCCTTTGACCTCGAATGTGTGAACCGGCTTGCCGTCGATGGAGAACTCCATCTTCGCCAGTTCGTTGCCGGCTTGGTCGGCGGCGGCGCGTGCTCGCAACAGGTACTCGCCATCGCGAGGAAACTTATGCTCGGCCGTGACTTGCCCGGTCGAATTGATTCCGAAGAACTCTCCTTGATCCTCGGCCGCCCCGCCGGGCTTCAATTGCTTTCCGGCGAAACGCACTTTGCGGGACTTCGCGAGATCGGCAGTGCTGATGACTTTCTCGCTGATTTTCTCAGCCGCATCGAGATACTTCTCCATCAGCAGCGGCGAGACCGACAACACGTCGCCGATGTTGTCGAAGCCGTAGCCGACGTCGTCCGACGGGAAATCCTTCGCTGGCTCGAAGTCCACGCCGAGCAGATCGCGCACGGTGTTGTTGTACTCGGCGCGATTCAATCGCCGCACGGTGACTCGGCCGGGGTCGCGGTCGAGTTTGCAGTCGATGTTGAACAGCTTGTCCTCCAACCACGACGCGACCGCGAGGTAATCGTCGTGGGTCGGCCGCTCGCGGCCCTCTTCGACGGGGGGCATGGCTTCGATCTGCAACATTGGGAGCACCTTCTCCCAAACCTTGCGAGCCTTCTGCACTGATTTCTCGCTGTCGAAGTTGTGCAGCGCGATGCCCCCTTCGGGATCTTTCTCTCCGTGGCATTCCACACAATGCTTTTTGACGAACGGCGCGACCTGCGTTTGAAACGTGTCCGGCTTCGCGGCTTCGACTCGCTGAGGCTCGACCGCACCGGTGCCCCACATCACCACGCCGACCAGAACGATCACGCCGACACCGCACGCGCTCCACAATGGCCACAGACGCTGAGCAATCGACCGCGACGGGCGTTTGGCTCTCTTCGAGCCTGATCGCGCCGCAGCCACGTTCGCCAGAACGTGGGGGTTCCGCCGATTCGCCCACGTTCTGGCGGACGTGGCTACGGCCTGAAACAGGCTCTTCATTTTTCTGACGGGAGCGTGTGGCTTGGGCGAATCAGCGGCCGTACGTTTCATCACGGACGCGTAATTTCGTTCCATGGCGCGTTCAAATGCAGAACCGGCAGGAACTGTGTAGGCCGCCTGGCACTCCTCGACCGGACAACGTCCCTGCTTGCCGGAGTGCTTCGCGTCGACTTTGAATGTCGCGCCGCACTTGGCACAAGTGATCGCGATCAGTTGTTTGGTGGGCTTCGCGGACATCAGGCTCACGCGCAGGTGGGTAGGAGGGCGGGTGGAACCAGTTTATCTCGTGACTTGCGGGCGGGACAGCAGGTTCTCGCGATGCCGAGACTCGGCCTGACGGCATTATCGGACAACCATTAAGCTCCGCACCATCGTAGGGTAGGCGGCTCGCCTGCCTGATTGATCGCCCCAATCCCGCCGAAGCACAGGCGAGCCGCCTGTGCTACGAGAGTTCATGCCTCAAGCCGCCACCTCGCTGCGATCGGTCGCCGTCCTGACGTTCTTGACGCTGGGACAAATGGGGCTGCAATTCACCTTGCAACTGCTGCTGGCGAAGTGGTTCGGCACCGCATCAGATATGGACGCCTTTGTCGCGGCCTCGACCTTGCCGCTGGTGATCAGCGGGTTGCTGGCGGGAGCGTTAGCTTCGGCGTTCGTACCGGTCTATATGCAGACTCGCGAGCAATCCGGCGAGAGCGCCGCATGGTCGATGGCGGTGCAGCTTGTGTGTTGGCTGTCGCTGCTGACGCTGCTGCTCTGGCAGGTCTCGAAGCTATTCGCCGAGCCGTGGATGCGAACTCTGCATCCCGGCTTCGACGACCAGCAAATTGGTCGCACGACGGAGCTCTTTCAAACATTGTCGAGCTTGATGGTCTGGAACAGTTTGTCGGGCTTGGCTCGCGCGTGGAATCATTGCCACGGACGATTCGCCGTGACCGGATTCGCGGCGTTGCTCGGCAATGCAGTCACGGTCGCGCTGGCCTGGCGCGGCGGTCCAAGCGGCGGCATGGACACGATCGCGCAAGCGGTCAGCATCGGAGCGGTCCTCACGTTGGCGTTGCAGATGCCGTGGGTCGGCATCTTCTCGCGCGGCTGGCCGGTGACGAACGAATCGCAGTCGGCCATGCAACGTTGTTTTGTGTTGATGCTGCCGCTGGTTTTCGGGCTGGCGTGCAATCAACTCGATCCGCTGCTGGATCGGTATCTCACGTCGCCATCGCCGGGAAACGTTTCGCAACTTGGTTACGCCTCGCGCCTGGCGGCCGCAGTGCTGACGCTGAGCACGAGCGGATTGGCGGTCGTTGCGTTCCCGGCCCTCGCGCGTCACGCGGCCGAACGAGACGACGACAAACTGCGAACAGAGATCGCCGCCGCGTTGCGATTCCTCTCGCTTTTGTTAGTGCCGATCGTCGTCGCGTTGACCGCGTTCGGTGGCGCGTTAATCCGAGACTTGTTGCAGCGTGGCCGGTTCACGCCGGAGGACACGCGCGTGGTGTCGTCCACGTTGGCGATGTTGTGCGGCATGATCGTCGGCGGCAGTCTGGGAGAGATCGCAGCGAAAGTGTTTTACTCGCGACAGAACACACGCACCCCGGTGATCGTCGGGCTGATTGGGTTTGGCATCGGTGCGGCGTTGAAGTTTCATTGGGTTGGGACACACGGTGTCCTAGGCTTGGCGGCGGCGACGTCGGTGTTCTATCTGCTCAACGCAGCCGTGCTGCTGGGATTGATCACGATGCAGTTGGGCTTGGGCATCTTTCGCGGAGTGCTTGGCACGCTCGTCCGAGTGGCGATTGGCTCGGCGGCGGCAGCGGGAGTCGGTTCGTTGCTGTTACGAACTTCGCTGCCGTGGCCATCTCTATGGGGAGCGACCAGTGGCGCGACCGCGCTGCTGGTACTGCTCGTGCTGCTGCGTGAGGAGGTGGCATGGCGAGCGGTGCGGATGGTGTTTCCCGCTCGGACGCAGGAGCCGCGATCGTGAGCCACCTCGTCTTGGAGAACACCGCTTGCCCGCTCTGCGGCGAGCCCCAATCTCACACGGTCTTGGTAGCCAGCGATCTGCTTTACGGTTGTCCGGGAGAGTTCAAACTCGCGCGATGCGCGGCGTGTTATCACGTCTTCTTGAATCCCCGTCCGACACGAGAGTGCATCGGGCAGTTCTATCCGGCGGACTACGGTCCGTTTCGAGGAGCGTTATCCGTACCGCGACCGTTAGGGAGCGGCCAATGCGGGCCGCTCCCTAACGGTCGCGGTACGGTTACTCGGTCGTGGAAATGTTTGCGTCGGCTGGTTCTCTGGTGGATCGATTCTCGAGCGGCCCCGATTCCCCACTCCCCACTCCCCGCTCCCTACTCGCCACTTGCCTTGGAACTCGGTTGCTCTCACGGTGCGTTTCTGCATCAGCTTCGAGAGCGTGGTTGGAAATGTGTCGGCATCGAACCCGCCGCCGAGGTCGCTCGCCGTGCGGTCGAAACTGGGTTGGACGTGCGAGTCGGTTCGCTGGAGTCGGTCGTCGCGTCCGATCCGCAGACTTTTGCGCCGAGCAGTTTCGACGCAATCTTCGCCTGGATGGTGATCGAGCACCTGCACGACCCAGTGGCAACGCTGCGGCTCGCGCGGGAGTTGCTCAAACCGGGCGGTACGTTGTCGATCAGCGTGCCGAACTTCGGCTGTTGGGAACAGAGAACGTTCGGCCGCGTTTGGTACGCCCTGCAATTGCCGACGCACTTGCAACACTTCACGTCGGCATCGATACGCCGCATGTTGGCGGCCAGCGGATTGGAACTGGTCGAAGTCATTCACCAACGAAACGTCAACAACTTGGTCGGCTCGCTGGGACTGTGGCTGCGAACAAAGTTCCCGCGCTGGTCACTCGGCGAGCGGCTGATTCACTGGACCGACAATCCGTCGGCGATCGGGTTGTGTCTGCTAACCCCACTGGCTCGAATCCTCGCGATAGTGCGGCAGTCGGGGCGACTGACGGTTGTTGCACGCCGATCAAATCCGCCGATGCGTTGATTCCTCTGGCCACATTCCTCTGCCAAGAAACTTTGCCAGAGGAATGGGGCCAGGGGAATGAAACAAAACAGCCCGGTCGCTAATGAGGAGCCGGGCTGTTTGTTGAGATTGGACGCGGAACCTGTTGTTAGACGGCACCGTCGCCGGATTCGCCGGTGCGGATGCGGATGACGTTATCCAGATTCGAGACGAAGATCTTGCCGTCGCCGATCTTACCTGTGCGAGCTCCCGCCACGATCGCGTCGATGGCCGCTTGAGCCTGCCCGTCGCTGACGATCACTTCGAGCTTGGTCTTCGGCAGGAAATCCACGGTGTATTCCGCGCCGCGATATTGCTCTTTGTGGCCCTTCTGGCGGCCGAACCCTTTGCACTCGGTCACGGTCATGCCGACCACATTGATCTTGGTCAGCGCTTCCTTGACGTCTTCCAACTTGAAATGCCGAATGATGGCTTCGATTTTTTTCATGAGGTAATTCCTACAGTTGTCGCCGACCTCGTTTTGGTCGGCGACGAGAGATTGGATGCTTGATGAACGAACTCAATGGGTAGATGTCATGAACCGGGCGGCGGCCGATCGCGACCGCCGCCCAATCCGTTGGGTCAGTGGATTACGTCAGGCGATAGGCCGCTTCGCCGTGTACCGCCAAGTCGAGTCCGTCGTCTTCGGTTTGCTCATCCACCGTGAAGCCGATCGTCTTGTGAATCAGCGTCCCAAGGATGAGAGTGCAAACAAAGGCGTAGATTCCCGTGTAGAGAAGCCCCTGCACTTGCAGCAGAAACTGGTCCATGCCGCCCATCACGGGGCGCACGGCAAAGATACCGACGAGTAAAGCCCCCAGTGCTCCACCGACTCCGTGGACCCCCACCACATCGAGCGAGTCGTCGTACTTGATGGTCTGCTTCGCGAGGACCGCGAAAAAGCAGACGATACCGGCGATGAGGCCAATGAACAGAGCCGATCCAGGACTCACATGCCCCGCACAAGGAGTGATCACCACGAGTCCCGCGACCATCCCGGAGCCAACTCCCAGAGCGGTCGGTTTCTTAGCCACCAGCCATTCGGCGATCATCCACGAGCCCGATGCCGCGCTACCGGCGATAGCGGTCGCGGCGAAGGCCATCACGGCGGTCGCTCCGGCCACTGGCAAATAATCTTTCCCGACGGCGACGGCCGAACCCGCGTTGAAGCCGAACCAGCCGACCATCAACATGCCGGCCCCCAACAGAGTCCAGCCGATGCTGTGCGGCAGAAAATGTGCTCCGGGATAGCCGCGACGCTTGGGGAGAATCAGGATCAACGCCAAAGCCGAGACGCCCGCCAGCACATGCACCACCGTGCCACCTGCGAAGTCCAGCACTCCCTTCTGGAAGAGCCAACCGTTGACGTTCCAAACCCAGTGACAAACGGGGTTGTAAACGATCGTGGCCCACAGCGCGACGAACAAGCACCAGGCGCTAAATTTGACTCGTTCGGCGACCGCTCCCACGATCAGGGCTGGCGTGATGATCGCGAACATCATTTGGAACATCGCGAACAAGAGTTCCGAAACGCCCGTTGAGACCGCTCCCGTCGTGTCACCGCTGGTGACCGTCTTGCCGAAGCTATTCGGGCCATCGACCGGTGTGACCTGACCGAACGACTTAAACATCACCAGCCCCGGATCCCAGCCGAGATAGCTGAGCTTGGGCTTTTCGACCCCTTTGTCGTCCACGCCCGCGTCACTGGTAATCGCCGAGGGAACGGCGAACGCCATGTTGTAGCCATAGGCGATCCATTCCACGCACACGATTGGCACGCAGACCATCACGCACATAAACATGTTGAGCACGTTCTTGGCGCGACACATGCCGCCGTAGAACAGCGCGAGTCCGGGCATCATGAAGAAGACGAGCGCCGCGCTGACCATCAACCAGGAGGTCGATCCCGTGTCATACGTCCCCGCGAGATGGGCCGGAGGACCGGCCGGAGGGGCAGCAGTCGCGGACGGCGTCGATTCAGCAGCGACCGCCACCGACGCTTCCGCAGGCTTGGCGTCCTTGGCCTCTTCTTGAGCGAGTCCATTCAAGGCTCCCAGGGACAGTCCCATCCCCAGCACTAACAAAGTCAACAACCTCCGCGTCATCTTGGTTTGCTCCTTACATCAACGAGGCATAATGAAAGATCGCGAATCTGCGACATGCAGCTTCTACGAATTTTGGAGTTGGTCGGCAGGATGACATCTGCCGAGCAAATTCTCAAATCGCTCCAACTTCGGACTCGCTGATACGGGTGCGTCTCGCTGGACACAGGAATCAACACGCCTCCCCGAAGAGCCACAAAATGACAACAGCCCAGTCGCTTCATTGCGGCTGGGCTGTTGGGATCAAATCAGGTCGGGTGTATTACTTAATGGGTGGCACGCCCTGAGGCTTTGCGATGGGCGTGTGAACGATCCACGCCCTTCGATGACTCAGGGCGTGCCACCCAAACAAACATTAATGCTGTTCTACTTAGACTTAGACCGCTCCCTCACCAGCTTCGCCGGTGCGGATACGGACGACGTTTTCCAAATTCGAGACGAAGATCTTGCCGTCACCAATCTTTCCGGTGCGTGCTCCCGCGACAATCGCGTCGATCGCCGCCTGAGCCTGACCGTCGGTGACGACCACTTCCAGTTTCGTTTTGGGCAGAAAATCCACGGTGTATTCCGCACCACGATACTGCTCCTTGTGACCTTTCTGACGGCCGAATCCTTTGCATTCGGTCACGGTCATGCCGAGCACATTGATTTTGGTCAGCGCTTCTTTGACGTCTTCCAATTTGAAATGCCGAATAATGGCTTCGATTTTTTTCATGGCAAAGTTCCTGAATAGAGGCGTGTTTGGGAAAAACGACGCCCACAGCCCGAACGGCTATGGACGTCGTCTCAAATTTGAACCGCCATGCGTTAGCGGCTAATGAAGTCCGGGTAGGCGTGAGCGCCCATTTCTGGAATGTCCAAGCCTTCGATTTCGGTCTCGCGGCTGACACGCAGCGGCGTGATCTTGTCGCTGAGCTTGAACCAGACATAGGCCATCACGAATCCGAAGACCCACACGACTCCGACGTCGATCAACTGAGCCCACAACTGCGACACATCGCCGTAGAGGGCTCCGCGAACGCCGTCAGTGAGCACACCGTCCTCGGCACCATTCGCGTCGTACAACGGGCGAACCACGTTGTTCCAGCCCATGCCATACTTGCCGTTGGCGAAGATGCCCAGCGAGATGACTCCCCACGAGCCGTTCACGCCATGCACGGAGATCGCACCGACAGGATCGTCGATGCCTCGGCGTTCCCAGAAGAAGACGCTCTCCACCACCAACACACCCGCGATGGCACCGATCACCACGGACGCCCAAGAGTCCACGAACGCACAGGGAGCGGTGATCGCCACCAAACCCGCCAACATGCCATTGCACAGCATCGAAGGATCAGGCTTCAGCCCCTTGGCCATCATGTAGCACATCGTCGCGATGGCACCAGTAACGCCAGCCAACATCGTATTCACCACAACCGCACTGATGCGCAGATCGGTGCCCGACAACGTCGAGCCTGGGTTAAACCCGAACCAACCGAACGCCAGGATAAACGTGCCGATGACCACCATCGGAACGTGATGCCCCGGCATCGCGACCGGCTTGCCTTCGACAAACTTCCCAATTCGCGGACCAATCACGATCGCACCCGCGAGTGCGATGGCACCTCCCATCGCATGTACCACGCCTGAACCAGCGAAGTCCACGACTCCGTGACCAAGCCCCATCGTGCTGCCAAGATTGGCTAACCAGCCGCCACCCCAAACCCAGTTTGCAAACAGGCAGTAGGGCAAGGCGATCCACAGTCCGTAGAGGCAAAAGTTTTTCCAAGCCCAGCGTTCGCACATCGAACCGGTCGGAATCGTGGCGGTCGTGTCCATGAACACCATCATGAAGAAGAACAGCGCCATGACGCTGACATCATCCATGCCGTTCAGGAAGAAGCCTTTGGTGCCCATCAAGCCGTAGGCAAAAACGTTTGAACCCGGCGCGGACTCACCCAGCCCGATACCGCTGTTGAGGATCGACGTTCCAGGACCGAGCGACGAATACCAACCAGGAGCCACCGGCCCGTTGAACCAGTTGCCCCAGCCAATCGCAAAGCCATAGGCCCAGAACGCGATGCAGCCTAGCGGGTAAATCATCATGTTCATCGTCACGGTGTGCGCTGCGTTCTTTGAGCGACCCAGTCCGGTCTCGACCATCGCGAAACCCGCCTGCATGAACATGACCAGGAAACCGGTGATCAACACCCAGACCATGTTGATCGAAAACAGATTGTGAGAGATCCGGTCATAAAGCTTGTCCGGAGTCATCGCCTTCGGATCGCCGTCGCCGACGGGACCAGCCGAAGGGGTCGTCCAATAGCCCGCGGCACCGCCGCCGGCATCCGGCCAAACCGCCGGCGCAGGTGCTGGTGGATTGGCCCCCGAAAAATACGGCGGCACATCCGCCGCTGGACCCGCAGCAGGCGCGGCGGTCTCCAGCGCGGCAACGGGTGCCGCAGTCTCCGCCGCTGGAGTTGCCTTCTCCGCGGCTTTTTCTTCTTGTGCAAAACTACGGACAACTCCCAAGGAAAGTAGCAGTCCGAGCGCGATTAACGGCCACAACCTACGCAACATTTTCGTTCGTTCCTCTCGTCAACGAGGCATCACAGAAGCTCACGAACCAGCGACACGCTGTTCGAGTCCTCGTCTCCGCAAGCGGCGACTCGGACGAGCCAGAATCTACTCAGGAACCCTGCTCGAACATGGCGATCCGCAACTTGCGCCGCCGAACGTGACCTCAGTTTAAACTCATTCCACCAAGGTCAGCACCAACCGCCTCCGATCCGTGGAATCGGGCTGGCCACGTCGAACCAACACTCGCCGCACAATCGCGCGGCAAACCAACGAACCGCATTTTGCAAGCAGTGTGCCGAAGAATCTGACGCCCCCAGCAGCCGGCCCTCAGTCGGCTGTGGACCTGCGGTTTTCCGCGAGAATTCATCAGTTTCTCATATTCAAAAATCTTGAAAGAACGCCCGAACCGCCCTGACGGATGCCACAGCCTTCAACTCACACTGACCAGATCAAAGGCAGTCCCGATCGTGGGGCAGGTTTTCAACCTGGCCGGGCATCAAACCAAATTTCACACCTGAACCGATTGAGTTCGACTCGGCCTGGCAGGTTGAAAGCCTGCCCCACGTCTTGCCGCTTCAATGTGGCGAGGTCATGCTGCCTCCGGTTGCGATGCGATTCAGGCGGCCTCGATCGCAACCGGGATTGGCCGCCGGACACCAACACTCACGCAGGAGTTTTCGCCATGTCCAGCCATCCCACGTTTGGAGCTCACTACAGCCGTCGCAATGTTCTGCACACCGCCCTGGTCGCCGGAGCCGCTTCGGCCCTGCATCCCATGACTCATTCCGCCATCGGCGTAGAGAAAGAGAAAACTGTCGTGACTAAGGGAAACATCAAGCAGTCTATCGTCTTCTGGTGCTTCAACGTCTCCGGCGACAAGTGGGACATCGAGAAACAATGCCAGGTCGCCAAGCAACTCGGCTGCGTGTCGATCGAGTTAGGCGATCACAAGGATTTCCCAGTCATCCAGAAACACGGTTTGACCTGCGCGATCGCCGGCAACCGGATGCCCGGAGCGCCGTTTATGCGCGGCCTGAACAATCCGGACTATCACGACGAAGTCATCGCTCGTACAAAAGAGGCCATCGACGGCTGTGCCGAATACGGCTTCAAGAGCGTCATCGCCTTCACCGGCTTCAAGTGGAAGAAGGCGGAAGACCCGAAGAGCGGTGAAATCTCGCTCGAAGAAGGTGCCGCCAATTGCGTCAAGGCGTTGAAAGTTCTGTGTGCCTACGCCGACAAGAAGAACGTCAACATCTGCGTCGAGCATCTCAACACGCGCGACGACTCGCATCCGATGAAAGGTCATCCTGGCTACCAGGGAGACGACATCGACTACGTCGCGAACATCGTCCGCAAAGTGGGTTCACCGCGGGCAAAAATTCTCTTCGATATCTATCACGTCCAAATCATGAACGGCGACGTGATCCGCCGCATCGAGCAATGCAAAGACGTCATCGGCCACATCCATACGGCGGGCAACCCCGGCCGAGCGGAACTCGACGACAAGCAAGAAATCAATTATCCGCCGATCATGCGCAAGCTGCTGGAGATCGGCTACAAGGGCTACATCGGCCAGGAATTCATCCCAACCCGCGATCCGCTGGTCGGTCTCACCGAAGCCGTCAAGCTCTGCGACGTGTGAGGCAAAGAACGTAGCCGTCATCGCTCCGCGTGACGAGCCGAATCACGAATCCGCGTCGATGAAACACTCGGCTCGTCACGCGGAGTGATAACGGCGACGTTACTCCGCCGGCTCCAGCAACCGCTGCCAGCGAGCCGTCAGCACGCGACTTCCGGCAAACGCACAAGAATCCTCGTCGAATTCTTTGAAAACGCGGGTCGCCTCTTTGATCTTCTTTTGTTGGACAAGCGCCGTCGCCATCAGCCATCGATTCGCCGAGGTCCAACCACCGCTCGAACGTCGGCTATCGTACACGCGGCATTGATCGACGACGGCACGCAACCGGTTCTGCTCGAACTGACACAACGCCATCCAGTAGCAAGCGTCGTCAACGGCCCACAAGTGCAACTTGTAAACGTCTTCTTGTGGGGGTCGCTTTTGCATCATCAGTGATCGCAGGCTCTGTTTATCCAAATTTGAAACGATCGCAATTTCTTCGCGATGTTTGCCATCTGAACTCACCCGCGCGAAGTTCTTCACCGTCGGAGGTTCCACATCATAAAGTTGCACGGCCAGGTATCCCTGTACCGCATCTGGCCAATGGCCGATGACATGCTGCATGCGCAGCTTCATCAACGCTCGCTCCGGTTTGGTGAATTCCAATTCCATCGTCCGCGACACTTCGTCTCCACGGATGGATTTGATCCTTAGAGGAGCCGCCAAGGATCTCGATATCTTGGCCAACTCTTGTCTTTGCTCGTCGGTGTGATGTGCCGCCCCCTTGCGTATGGCTTCGGGAAAACTCCAGATCGCCACATCTTCGGCCGACCACGTGGCCGCTGGATGCCGAGCGACACGAGACCACAATCCGGGCTGATTTTCCAAATCCTCCAAGGGGTCTGAAACCACGGCTGATTGCTCACCGGCCAGCCCTTCTTGCAAGTGCCGCATGCGAGCCGAAAGCTGCTCAGTGTGGCAAATCAACTGAACTTGCGCCGCCTCCAACATCGCGGAGGTCAGCGAAAAGCGCCCGCCACTGTCACTGGCGACCGCGGCCAGCAGTTCGGGATCACGTGTCGCTTGCCGCAACGTCATCGGCAGTCGTGGCAAGGCCGATTTCGGAGCCGCCACGTCCGCTGGCAACGGTATTCCCAGCGCGGGATCGAAGAGCAAAATGTCCTTCTCGAACAAGACACCCACCAGCAGTTGATCCTCATCGACTTCGTCTCGCGACGCCCGGCGCGAAGTCAAAATGACGGAGTCAATACTTCGCTGTCGCAATAATTCAGCGAACACCCAAGCTCGTTCTTGGGCGGTCCCGCGGCCGAGCACCATCACGTCAAATGGCCCCAACGGAACGTTGCGGCGTCCGGCAGGAATTAACTCCACGTTGCGGGCCACGTACTCGAACAAATTGAGAACAATATCGAGATCGGATTTCGCGTCCCCCGCACCAAACTTCGACGCTCGATTGGCCCACAAACAGTCTCGCAGGAACGCCGCATCCCGTTCGACGTACTGAGCCAAATTGACTTGTTCGAGCCATTCATTCGGCAGCGAATTCAACAACGTGTGAGGCCGTGTCGGTTCCCAGCCAGCACCAGTCTTCTCTGCCGCTAGCTTCGCCCCCCTGGCCCATTCGTTGAGAACCGCGATCGCTTGCTCGGGCGCGGAGGCGATGCCGAGCTTGTCCGGTTGCAAATTCGCAATTGCGTTTTCCAAGTTTCGCAATGTCCGCGACTCCGCCTCTTGCTCGACGGTCGCGTCGGTCTTGTCTGTGGATTTTTTGGTCGATGCCGGTTGCGTGCAGCCAAAGCTCAGCAAACCAAGCCCCAGCCACAAAGCGGTCCAATGGAGCCGTCGAGAATGCGAAACAACAACATCAGCCATAACAAAAAACTCCATTCGTGCCGCGACCGATTCAGAAGCCCGGCCTTTGCAAAATGCTGGGATGCGGGGTGGGGACGTTTACTCGCCCACCGCAGTCATTTCCAGGAACAGCGAACGCAGCCGGGACAGTTGATTAAGAAGCCGTGGTACGTCGGAAAGGCGCAGCATGTTGGGGCCATCGCTGAGTGCTCGATCCGGATCAGGATGTGTTTCGACAAATACCGCATCGCAGCCAGCGGCGACGGCCGCTCGCGAGAGCGTCGGGACCATCTCTCGCTGGCCACCTGTGGTGCTGCCCCCCGGCGTCTGCACGCTGTGGGTCGCGTCGTAACAAACTGGTGCGCCGCTTCGCTGCATGATCGGGATGCACCGAAAATCGTTGACGAGCCGGCCATAGCCAAATGTCGTGCCACGTTCGGTCAGAAGTACGCGCGGGCAACCCGCCTCTTCGCACTTCTTGACGATGTGCGTCGTGTCTTCCGCCGCGACGAACTGTGGTTTCTTGACGTTGACCACTCCCCCGCTCGCCGCACACGCCGTCGCGATCGCGTGAACCAGATCCGTCTGACGCGCGAGAAATGCTGGCACTTGTAGAATCTGACAGACCTTCGCGGCCGGTTCGGCTTGCTGCGGCTCGTGAATATCTGTCGTCACCGGTAAGCCGGTCACTTCGCGGACCTTCGCCAGAATGTCGAGTCCCCGTTCCAGGCCCGGCCCGCGAAAGCTGTGAAAGCTCGTCCGATTGGCTTTGTCGAAGCTCGACTTGAAGACCAGTTGCCAATCGTTCGCATCGGCCCACTCGGCCAGTTGCTTGGCCACGTCGAGCACCAGTTGCTCGCTTTCGATCACGCACGGACCCGCGATGAACAACAGCGGGTGCCCGGTACCACACTGCATGTTGCCAATTTTGATTGGATTATCCGGCATGATTACGTTCCGCCCTTCTCTTCCAACTCAGTGCAACGTGACGAGTGCAAAGTGAAAAATGCGTGAATGAGGCTATCACTTTGCACTTTGCAGTCTTCACTCTGCACTTGGCACTGTTCTTTTCGACCCTCAAACCCAGACGCGAAGACCTCACGGCGCGAAGACCGCCATCGCCGCTGGCAGGACTGCGAGCGTCACGGGAGTGAATCCCGCCGGGTCGCCGTCCATCTGCCACGGGACATTGACGTCGGCTTCGATTCTCACTCGTGACGCTTTCAGACATTTCACATCCGGCAGCGATTGATGAGCGCCAGAGAGCACATGTCCCAAGTACCGCACCATTTGGAATGTCGAGCCTCTCTCAAAAAGGCACAAGTCCAATTGTCCGTCCTCCCCCGTCGCCTGCGGTGCGAACGGAATCCCCAGCGCATAGGCCGGCAAGTTGACCGCCATCATCAGCCGAGCAATCCGTGGCTGCGCTTCGTCATCCACGAACACTCGGAGCGGGGGATGATCGTACTTGCAAATCGAATGCCAGAGCGGCGGGAGGTAATGCCATTTGCGAATGTTCCCACGCCGATTCGCGTGAGTCTGATGCACGACCGCCGCGTCGAATCCGCAACTGGCCATCAACGTGAATCGCCGCCCGTTGAGTTTTCCAAGATCAAGCCTGCGACGCGACCCGCTCGCGATCAACTCGGCGACTTGAGTCCCTGACGGCTGAATCCCCAGATACTTCGCCAGCAAGTTCTCCGTTCCCAGCGGAAGGGTTGCGAGCGGCAACTCTGGATACCGATTGATGACATCTCCGACGGTCCCATCACCACCTGCGGCCACGACACACACGAGATGTTCTCGCATCGCCGGATTCGACAGTTTGGCCTGCATTCGTTCACGGCTCGCAAACAATCGCGGCGTGATCCCACAGCGTTTTAACTCGCGCAACAATTCCAACAGCACGGCGCACCGTGTTCCGGTCCCCGACGTTGGATTCCGTTGAATCGCCACCCACGGCCGGTTCATGGCAGCCACTCCAAGAGGTCGGCCAACGTTCGTAGTTCCGCCTTGAGGCGGTTGTCTTTGACTTTGGCATCCGGAGTACCGCTTAAAGGCGGAACTACGAACTCTCGCCGCAAATGCACCGCTGCGATCCCCGCCGCTTGTGCGGACTCGACATCGTTCACGAGGTCATCACCGACCATCAGCAGTTCGCTTGGATCACACTCGGCAAACCGAGCGACCGCCACATAAAAGCCGGGATGCGTCTTGCGATATCCGACCAGCGACGAGATCACTCGGCAGCGCACGTCACGCAACTCAGGCAGACCGTCGCAAACGCGATCCAACCTCGCATCGAAATTCGACGCGATCAAAACTCGATATCCACGTTCTTCCAGCGACGTCACCGTCCTACCCACATCGTCGAAACAGCGCCACGATTCCGGCCGAGCGAAGTGCTCGAACAACTCCGCGATGCATGCTTGCGGCTCCCGCACGTCCGGCAAGACATCGCGCACGACTTGTTGCCAGAAGTCTCGCTCGTGTTCTTCGCTCGTGCGGTTTGGTTCGCCAAAGCGTGCGACGGACAACTCATCCGCGCGGCGCATAGACTCAGCGAATTGAGACTTCACTTGCTCGGCGGATTGGCTTGAGCCGTATCGCCGACCGATTTCCGAGTACGCGATCGACACGGACGGCTCGGCGAAGATCAATGTGCCTACCGCATCCAACGCAATGCAGCGGAAGCGTTGTGATGGACCAATCATTCCAACTTCCTGAGAAGCGAGTCGGACAGGCACTCTTGCCCGTCCCGGCGATGACGGGCAAGAGTGCTCGTCCTACACACCGGCGGCAATCAGCGCGGTGGCTTGGCCCATGTCGGTGACGCTGAGCTTGAGGAACAGCTTGTTGCTGATCGGGGCCGGCGTTCCGTGAACGATGTTAAGTCTGCAGGCGGGGTCTGGTGTGCGATAGTTGATCGTCGGGAAGACGACTCCCTCGCGCAGTCCCAGCAGCGACGCGGCAATTTCTAGCGGGCCAGAGGCGGCTCCGGAATTGCCCAGCGAACTCTTGAAGGCGGCCACCGGGATTTGTTCCGCTCGCGAGCCGAACAAGTCGTGAATGGCGGCGGCCTCTTCGGCATCGCAGCGAACGGAGCCAAGACCAAACGCATTCACATGGCCGATGTCGTCCGAGCTGACGCCGGCATCGCGAAAGGCGGCTCGCGCGGCGTTCACGAACGCGAGCTGAAAATTCGGTCGGCCCGCTTTGTCGAGCACGCAGGACGAACCAGTGCCGAGAACCGTGCCGTAGACGGTCGCTCCTCGCCCGGCGGCGTGCGATTCCGTTTCGAGCATGATCGCGCAAGCCCCCTCGCCGAGCACTTGGCCGTTGCGCGTCGCCTCAAACGGACGGCTCCAGGTTTCGGGAGGCTCACCGGGGTGATCGGAGAGTTCATCCCACAACCGAGCATGAATCCCTTTGACGCAGGCGGTGCGTGTGCCGGTCGCGCCTGTGATCATGACATCGGCCTGATCGCGACGAATGATCCGCAGAGCCTCGCCGATCGAGGCGTTGCCCGAGGCTTCGTTGAGCGTCAGCGAATTGCTCGGCCCGCGCGCGTCGGCCAGGATGCTGATGTGGCACGACGGCATGTTCGGCAGATACTTCAGCAGCCAGAGCGGCTCCATCGCGCCCAATCCGGTGCCGCCGAAGCGGTCGTGCTGGAAGATCAGGTTTTCGTCGCTGCTGGCAAACGCACCGTCGGCGAGATTCTCCGGAGGCGAATACATCTGGTTGGAACCGAACTCGACCCCCACGCGTTCGTGAATGAGTTGCTCGGTCTTCAAGCCGGAATGCTCGATACCAATGATCGCCGCAAGAACTCCTAATTGAATGTCGCGACTATAGACCTTGAAGTTTCTGCGCTGACTCTTGAGCCATTTTGACTTGGCAGTTTCTTCGGTGAGTTCTTTAACTTCGGCCCCGATGCCGCCGGGAGCCGCGCTGTACGGGATCAGCGTGATGGGAGCGACGCCGCTTCGGCCCGCCTTCAGTCCCTCCAGGAACGGCTCGATGCCGATTCCCAACGGGCTGACGATGCCCACGCCAGTGATCACAGTTCGTTTGGCAGATTCACTCATGCTGAATGGCTCACTTGCGGGACATCGAAAACCGCTCGGCCCCTCGGCCACCTCCGGCGTTCAATGCGGTTGCGGGGCGTAAGAAAGGGGAATCGCCCCGGTTTTGCAAGGCCGCTTCGTCACCAGTGCCTCGCGGCGCGAATTGATTCCGCTTCTGCGGCTCTCGTATATTCCGCCCCTTTTCACGCTCAGCCGAGTTGCACTGACATCGGCTCCACTGCTGTTGAAGCTCTGAAGGAATCGCATGCTGACGATTGTTTCGCGACGAACTGCATTGCGCGCACTGACCGCAATGATGATGAGCCTCCTGCTGCTGACAAGTGCGGTGATGACTCAAGACTCGGCAGAGACGAAATCGGGCGACGTGACGGTTGATGTTCACGAGCCAGCCTCAAATTCAACGACACCTGCGACCGCGTCTGAACACGGCGGCGGACACACCAGCCTCGGAACGACGTTGGGGTTGTGGACGGTCGGACCGTTCATCGCATTGCTGCTGTGCATCGCGGTGCTGCCGCTGGCGGCTCCGCATTGGTGGGAGCACAACAGGAATAAAGGGATCGTAGCTGCCGTCCTGGGAGTCCCGCTGGCTGGATACTTGGCACTCAGTTTCGGTGCCGACGGACAAGGCGAATTGCTGCACGCGGCGAAGGATTATGTGTCTTTCATCTGCCTGCTGGGTTCGCTGTACGTCATCAGCGGCGGTGTCTTCGTGCGCGGCTCGTTAGACGGCACCCCTTTGTTGAATACCGCGTTGCTCGGATTGGGCGCGGTCTTGGCGAGCTTCGTCGGGACCACCGGAGCCTCGGTTCTCTTGATCCGGCCGTTGCTGCGTGCGAATCAGCCTCGACGGACGAAGGCACACATCGTCGTGTTTTTCATCTTCGTGGTCTCGAACTGCGGCGGCCTGCTGACTCCGCTGGGTGATCCGCCGTTGTTCATTGGATTCCTCAAAGGGGTGCCGTTCCTGTGGACGATGCGACTAGCGGGGCAATGGGCCTTGGTCAACGGACTGCTGCTGGTGATCTTCATGATTTGGGACCAGATCGTTTTCAATCGCGAGGAAGTCGAACGCAAAGGCTCGCAGTTGGAAGCGGTCATGCACCATCAACCGTTCGGGATCGATGGGCTGCTGAACTTCGGGTTTCTGGCAGGCATTCTGGCGACGGTGTATTTCTCCGGCAGCCAGCAGTGGTCGTACGGAATTCAAGAAGGCTTGATGGTCACCTTGCTGCTGACGTCGTATTTCACGACCTCGCGCGAGATTCACGGCAAGAACAAATTCACGTTTGGGCCGATCATCGAAGTCGCAGTGCTCTTCGCCGGCATCTTCGTGACAATGATCCCCGCACTGCTGATCCTAAACGCCAACGGCAAGGCAATGGGTCTCACTCAGCCGTGGCAGTTCTTCTGGTCGGCAGGGGCGCTGTCGAGCTTCCTCGACAACGCGCCGACTTATCTGACGTTCGCCGCGACCGCCTGTGGCATTCAGAACATCCAGCCGGAAGGACAGTACCTCGCCGAGTTCTTGAAGCTGTCGGCCGAGTCGGGAGCCGTGGAGATTCTCGCGGCGATCTCCTGCGGAGCGGTCTTCATGGGAGCCAACACCTACATCGGCAACGGCCCAAACTTCATGGTCAAAGCGATCGCCGAGGAGAACGGCGTGAAGATGCCCAGCTTCTTTGGATACATGGCCTACTCCGGAGCGATCCTGATCCCGATCTTTGTGATCGTCACGTTCGTTTTCTTCCGAGGCTGAGCCGGTCGTAGCCACGTTCGCCAGAACGTGGGTCTTCGAGTGTTGCCCCACACTCTGGCGAGTGTGGCGACGGGAAGCGCACAGTGTCCGATTCGCACTCTCCCACTCCTCGCTCGCGCAGCCTGCTGGCCCGACGATTCTTCGTCTTGTCGTCCGGACTGCTGACGGCCGCAGTGTTGATCGCGATGACCGGCATTCGCTGGGTGAACCGCACGTCAGCCGATCACTCGGTGATGCCGCTTCCGTTTTGGATCAGCACGATATTTCTGCTTTCTGGAAGTGTGACGCTGCAACGAGCCGCCTGGTTGGTGCGTGTCCAACAACTCGAATCGTTTCGCCGCTGGCTGATCTATTCACTCGCCGTCGGCACGATGTTCGTCGGCGTTCAGATCTGCGGCCTGTGGCGGTTGAGTCTGAATCAAACTCGACCTGGCGCGACGCTTCCAGAATCGGCCGAAACCGGAGCGAACGCATTTGTCGCGATGGCTGCCGGCATGCACGGCGTTCACTTTGTCATCGCGCTGCTGTTTGTTGCCTGGATCACGGTCAATGCTTTCGCCAACCGTTATGACCACGAGTACTCCGGTGGCGTCACCTTCTGCGCCTGGTTCTGGCACACGCTGGGCATCGCGTGGCTGGTGATCCTCGCCTTGTTCGCCGCCGGCGCGGTGACCGGTTTCGATGCCATCTCGATTCCTGATCCGAATGTCTTCATCCGCAGCCCGGCTTTGCCATCCGCAGGCAGTGCATGAGTTGCTATTGCCTGCGGATGGCAAGGCCGGCCTGCGGATGAAGGAACCGCAGGGGCTTTGGCCACAACACCGTCAACTCAGATTCACCAATTCGGCAACGTGGTGGTTCGCTACTTCCGGTCTCGCGAGCCGATTACACTGCCGCCTCCAAACTTCGCCTACCTCTTTTCGACGTGGAGAAACACCCCATGCGATCGCGACGAGACCTTCTGACGTGGCTCTGTGTTGGTTCATTCGGCCTGTCCCTGTTCGCGGCGACAACGTCCGCTCAGGACAAACCGCTGGTGCCGGACAAAAACCTCGAAACGGCGCTCAAGGCCGAACTCAAGAAGAAGGCCGAAGAGCCGCTCAAGGAAGAGGACCTCAAGAACGTCTTCTTCCTCGAAGCCAAGAAGAAGGAGATCGCCGATCTCACTGGCCTCGAAAAATGCCCGAACCTCGCGCTCATCAATTTGTCCGGGAACAAGCTCACGAACCTCGCGCCGCTGGCCGGGCTGAGCAACTTGCAATCGCTCGATCTTTCCAAGAACCAGATCGTGGACATCGCGCCGCTCGCCAAGTTGGAGAAGCTGCAATACCTGCAACTCGAAGACAACCAAATCGAGAAGGCCGACGCCGTCGCCGGCTTGGTCAAGCTGCAAGCGCTGTACTTGTCCAAGAACAAAATCGCGTCGGTCGAACCGCTGGCCAAACTGGAAAAGCTGGCCTCGCTGTACGTCGGCAACAACTTGATCGAAGACATCTCCCACCTGAAGGGCCTGAAGTGGGTCAACAACCTCGACCTGCGCGGCAACAAAGTGAAAGACCTCGCCCCGCTGGCCGGCTTCAGTGAGCTGCGTTTCACGTTCCTGACCGGCAACCCGATCGCCGACCTCGCCCCACTGGTCGCGATGGCCAAAGCCGACACCGAAGGCCAACAACGCTTCGCCCCGTACTGGAAGCTCTACCTCGACGAAGCCGCCCTCAACGATGCGGCCAAGAAGCAGCTTGAGGAACTGAAGAAGCTCAACGTGCGGATCAACCCGAAATAGGCTGTCTGCCATCTGGAACCGGCTGGGGGGAAGGATGCGGCGTCATGGTGTCACAAGTCGACCTTGATGGCTTCTACGAAGATTTGATCGCCTCGATCCGGGCGAGCGGCGGAGTGTGCGCCATCACCAGCGACATGGCCTGTGTTCTCTATCAAGTCGCACAATCCACCAAGGATTGCGACGTGCTCTGCTCTGCTTCCACGGCTGAGCCGTTCGTGTCCCAGCTCGCACAAACCACCTTGAACGGTGTCCCTTGTGCCTATCGCGGGCATCTGACCCCGCCGCTCGATGAGCGCTGGTTGCAAGGTGGGTGGACCTCGCATTTCGAGTGGAAGAGCGCTGACGCAACCGCTCATTTGGATGTCTTCGGGGTCGCTCCCCGTGCGAGTTCTCCGTGGATCAAGGAGTTGAATGGCCGATTGGCCGGCATGCACACGGTTGCCGAAATGAAACGTACGGATCGCCTCAAAGACTGGCCGTTTGCAACCGCTTGGGAGTCAAAATGGTTGAAGCAGGCGACCTGCGCGGATGGTTGCATATTTTCGATGCGGCGACGTTACGGCATGTGAAAGACACGGCCCCTTGTCCCGACGATATCCTTCGCGCGCGACCGCTGCTGACTCTGCTGAACAGCAATGACCTGCGACTGGAAGCGGCTGTCTTCGCCGAAATGATTTTCTGGCAGCAGTTGGACCGCATTCGCATGCGCATCTACGAAGCCGCAGTCCGCAAGTATTTCATGGCCGTCAAGAAGGATGCCTCGGCGGACGTGTCAGATTTCCTGACACAGCACCGCGTCCGCGTCGCTCACGCCGAGAATCTGCTTTCAAAAAGTCCGCTTCGGGATTACGGGATTGATCGACTGATCGCCGATGCTCGTGCAGCCACCTTGCCAGTCGTCGCACCTGGCGCGTTAGACCGGCTGCCAGAGATTACGTCGCATTTCGTCGGCCTGTCTTGAGGACTCACAATCATGAACCCAACAAAACCTGATTGGTTAACGCCTGAAGTCCAGGCTCGTCTGCGTGAAATCTCCTACGACTTCCACGTCCGCGCGTTCGGCGAGGAAATGGCGCGGGTGAACTTCCTGCCGCCGGAAGAACACATGAAAGAGATCTACGACATGATCGACCACGCCGTCGCTCACGGCGTTAGCTTCGAGAAACCCGCGCTCGGTGTCACGCCGTGAGCGACCACTGACTCCCGACGCTTCCCTCTTCGGTGAGATGCACACGAATGACTGATGACGAGTATGAAAAGGCCGCCGACGATCTTCTTTCGAAAGCGATCGACCGATTTCGAGATGCTCGCGGTAGTCGAGAAAAGATAAAGAAGGCGATCGAGCAGTACCTTGAAGAGGGTGATGCAATTGAGATGTCGCCTCTGGAGTTGAGGGACTACTTTGATATCAGTTCGCCGGGTTTGCCCGAAAAGGCCGGGTTCTCCTTACAAGAACTGGATGAAGCGTCGGAGTTGTTTACCGAGGTTAGTAGTGCTCGATATCGCGGCGAATAGGCAGACGCTTACATCGATCGCATCGTTGCTCATTTCCGCCGCCGACACCTTGATGGCTCAATTGGTAAGCCTTCACGATCCGGGGCGATGAGTTGTTGAAAATGGTCTGGTGTGAATTCGAGATTTTCGCGACAGAGGGAGCATGTCGCTGGGAATCACGGAAGAGATGATCGCTCGTCAGCCTGCGGAAGCTCAAGTCATC
>SXKJ01000082.1 GCA_005778115.1 Planctomyces sp.
AAATTGAGTCGACTGCGCGCGGCGGAAAATGCCCCCCGCCGCCAATCCCCAGGCCTGCGGCCTGATTCTCAGGAACCTGTTCCGTGTCAATCCATCAGTCCCACTCTTAACCCAGCGCACGCAATCCTTGGGCAGGTCCACGGCGACTTGTTGCCGCTTTGTATTTGCGGCGGAGCCGCTTTGTTTTGGACCATCTGCAGCGAGGCGGAAAAGTTGCTCCACGACAATGAAAAGCGGTGACAAGTCACCGCAGTCCAAAGAACGCGCGACTTCAAAGCTCACGCTTCAGGTTGGTAATCATCTCTGCCGACGACGCAGACCTACCCTCCTTCCATCGTCCTGGGCCGATATTGCTCGCGTAACCGATCTCGCTCCGCCTGCGACGCTTGATGGGTGAAGAACATCTTCATCAACAACAGCAGGAACACTAGCAACCCCGCCAGTCCGACCGCCCATTTTCGATTGAGCTTCCAACCGAAAACTTTCTGTCCCAGCACGAGATCAAATTCCTCTTTGGAACCTGCGGAATAGCTGACACGCGTAGCCAGAGCGGTTGCGTCCCCCTCAGCGGTGGCCAGTTCCAGCCTGCGAAGTTCGCTGAAGTCGGGGGTGATAAGCAATCGACAGCCACAAGTTTGGCAGGAGGCTTTCTTACCTGCGAACGCTGGTTGCAGAAACAAGTCCCGCGAACAGGTCGGGCAGTTGCATTTGGCTTTGATGATCGGGATTCGTGCCGTCACCACAAACCGCAACTTCTGAACTGCCGTCGCACCGATAGGCTTTCGCGAACTGATCGACGTGTCGGTCACCGCATTCGCCGCCGACGAGTGGCGTGCCGAATTCTTTGTCCGAGTATTCGTTGCCGAGGACTTCGACGAATTGTTGGCCGGCAGCAAGGCCAATACAGCTTCCGCGAACGCGACGCACGAGGGGAATCGATCATCCGGCCACTTGGCCAAGCTCTGCTGCACGACTCGCGAGAGAGTGGGACTGACTCTTGAATTCAGCTCCGTCAGCAGCGGCGGTTCAATCGCCGTTTGATTGACCAACGTGGCAGACGAATTCGGGCCTTGCATTGGATTCGTCCCGGCCAACGTGTCATAGACCGTCAACGCCAACGAGTACTGATCGGCTCGTCCGTCAATCGACTCACCCAGGACCAGTTCCGGCGCTGTAAAGAGCGGCGTACCGACGATGGCTCCGGCCGCAGTCTGACTGGGATCATCGCTTTCGCTCGTTCGCACAATCTTGGACAGACCAAAGTCTCCCAGAAACGCATGGCCGTGATCGTCAAACAAGATGTTGTCCGGCTTTACGTCGCGGTGAACGCAGCCCTGCGAATGAATGTAGTCCAACGCCTTGGCGATCTCGCGCAACCAACCTCGCAACGATTCCGGCTTGAGCGGCTTCTGCACTCCGAGTTCATTCAGTTGCCGCGTTCTCAAACTGCCGCCGCTGATGAATGGCATCACGAAGTACGGCGCGCCGTCGTGCTCGCCGACATCCAAAATGCTGACGACGTGCGGATGGTTCAACTTCACGAGGAACTTGGATTCTTGCCGGAACCGCCGCAGTGAATCGGGATTCTCCAGCTTGTGCCTGCGAGGAATCTTGACGACGACATCTGTTTCCAACCGCCGGTCAAACGCGCGACAGACATACCCCATACTGCCGCCCCCCAGCAGTTCGCGCAGGTCATAGCGGCCATCGCCAATAATCTGTCCGACCAATCCCTTGGTGTTGACGGCTGCCGTCGCGGTCATGTTGCCTCCGATGTTCGAGTTTCGACTTCAAGTGGCGGGATGCTGACGCCGCTTGATGAATAATTCGCGAACCTCCCGTTGAGTTCTGACGAACGACACCTCACGGAGAAGGCCGGACGATCCCTCGCTTTTCTTTCATCATTTGTTCACTCGCGTCGGATACTGGTTCTGCTTTAGAGAACCCGACTTGGGAGCTGGGAACCGACGTTATGGCGACTTTTGGAATTGGCGTGCGCGTCGCGAAGCAGCGGTCGTGGATTGGCCTGCTCGCATTCTGCGTGCTCAGTGGTTGCGGCGGCGGCAATCAAGATTTCGGCCCGACTCAAAAGTCCGGTCCCGCCGCGACCAACAAGGAGCCTGCCTCGCTTGCGAAGTCCGTGTCTCCCACGAAGCCGGTGGCCTCAGAAAAGGACACGGTCAGCGCGGAGCCCAAGGGCGAACCAACCACAAACGAAACTCCGCCGAACGCCGATCTCAAGACTGCTGCCGCAAAGACGCCGCCTGAATCCAATGCCAGTCCGCGCAGCTCTCGCGAAGACAATGCCCCGCCCACTGCCGTCGCGAACTCTTCTGAGACACCGATTTCGACCACGAAGACCGACCCGCCGAGCACAGACAGCCCAGAGAGCACTGGTAAGAAAGTTTCTGCGCCAACCGCTGAATCGGAAGCCAAGCCTCCGGCTGTGGCTCGGGCGCCGCTCTCTCCGGAGCTGCGCGAGTGGCTCCTCGCGAAGCGACGGCAATCGAGTTCATCGGATGGTCTCGCGGTGCTGACGGCCGCCGATCTGAGCAAAGTCAGTTGGCACGACCTGCGCACTGGGCAGTTGTCGCATGAGTTCTTTGGCAAAAGTGGCCTGACGACGGGTCTGGTGCTTGGTCCGGCGCAACGCTGGATCCTGGGCGCGAGTGAAGCAGGCTGTTTCCGATTGTGGACAATCGAATCCTCCGCTGGTTTGGACCGCTTCGCGCGCGAGTCTCGACGTGCGGCTCAGGCAGCGCTCGGCGGCATCGACACCGAACAAGAGGGAATCTGGGCAGTGGCCGCCGATCGACAGGGCAAGTGGTTCCTCACGGGAGGCACGGACGGCAGCTTGCGAACCAACTCGTTCGAATCGGTCGCGCAGCCAGACGCCACGCCGCGCGGGCCTGCGTCGCGAATGACCATCAAACTGGGAGCCAAGGTGCCGGCACACGAGGGGACCGTCACGGACCTGGAGATCTCCACGGATGAAGCGTGGGTCGTCAGCGGAGGCAGCGATCGTCGCGTCTGTTTGTGGGACGCGAAGACCGGAACGATCACACGAACGTGGACCGATTCGCCCGGTCAAATTACGGACGTCGGCCTCTCATCGGATGGCAAGATTGTCGCCGCCTCTTGCATGGACAAGTTCGTGCGATGGTGGTCGGCCGATGCTCCAGAAGCTCCTGTTGCCGAGGCCGCGACGAAGTTGCCACCGGCCAAACAATCCGAAGGTGTTAAAACCGTCGCGAAAGAAGTAAAGCCGAAGAACGGCTTGAAACATCCCGAACTCGTGCTGTCGGTCGCGGTCTCCGCGGATGGTCAATTCGTGGCGACGGGTGGCAAAGACAAGCTCGTCCGCGTCTGGGAATTGGCGACGGGGCAGATCATTGAAAAGCACGATGGCTCAAGAGAGGCGGTCGTCGAAGTTCGATTTCTGGAAGGAGACAAGCGGCTGTTCATTCGCGATCGCGCCGGAGTGGTGCGGATCAAGCCACGCGCACGACGCGGCTCGGATGACGACGACATTCCGCCGCCAGATTTTGAGCGACCATTTCAATTCGTGACGCCAGCGGCCGCCTTGAACGCCGGTCACGAGTCGATCTCGGTCGCCTCAGAACACTTGGGCGAACCGGAGACCGTCCAAGCGCAGGTCGCGTTGCGGAACGCGACCTCGCGCGAGGCACGCACGGTGGCGCGTCAGACCATCTTGAAGGGTCTGGCTCCCGAAGCGGACGACAACGACACGGCCAAGTCCGATCAATTGGCCAAGCTCGAAAAGCAGTTGGCGAGCGCGACCAGCGAGACGCTCAAAGCAGATCTCAAGAAACAGATCAGCCGACTCAAAACGATCCCCTTGTCGCAGGAACGCGCCGAACGTCCAAAACTATTGGGAACGCTGACGACCAATTTTCCCTTCGCCGCCGGCTCCGCTCCACAGAACCGAACGGGATCGCGCACCGTGCAATTGGCCATTCATGGAGACGCCGAATTGCTCACGGCAACCGCGCTCGCCGCCAGTCAGGACCAAGCGGACGAACGACGCAAGTCGAATGATTCGGCCGCATCGCAAATATTGGTTTGGGACATCCCGACGCAATCGTTGCTGCGGCATTGGGACGACCTGCGATCCTCATTGGGAGCGACCTCGTTCGTGGATTCCACCCATCAAATCGTGTCGTCGAGCGGTCAGGTCTTCTCGTTGCCAACGGGTGAGTCCCGGCCTCTTGGCAGCTTGACGCTGGAAACGATCAGCGCGGTCGCCGCCGCCCCAGATGGGCGACACTTGGCAATCGGCTACGCCGGCTCGGTGCAAGCCGCGTCGAGTGTGTTGCGGTTGTTCGAGTCCACGACGCTTCAAGAAATGAAGACCCACGAAGCCTTTGAAGGACTGGCCACCGCCATCGCATTCTCACCGGACGGAGCCTCGTTAGCCGTCGCGATCCGCGAGCGACTGCTTCATCGACTGCTGATCTTGGACACTACGACATTGGCGGTGCAGGCATCGGTCGAAGAGCAACCGCACTCGGCCCCGTGGCTGCAAGGGCTTCAATCCGAGACGCGAGACCGCGGGCTGACAACTCTCCAATTTTCGGGAGACGGACGCTTCTTGTTGACACACGGCTCTTACGGCAGCGGAGACTATCGACTGACGCTGTGGCAGAAGAAGGGGGCGAAATGGACAAAAGAAAGTGCCGTCAATTGCAAGTCCAGTCAGCCAATCGTGGATGACGCACAACCTCCCGCGCCGCTGTGGTTCGTCGGCGGCAAGGGATCGCAAGTCGCTGCCATCAACTCGAAGGGCTTGGGCATCGTGGACTCCTCCAACGGACGATTGCTGCGATCCATCGAACTGAAAATTCGAACCCAAGATCGCCATCCGGTCGCATGGTCCGCCGACGGAATCTGGCTAGCCCAGGGAGACGAAGCGGGACAAATCACACTCTGGAATCTGCGGCTCGATAAAGAGGCGGCCATCTTTCCGGCTCAACTCGGCCCCGTGAAAGCACTGGCGTTGTCATCTGACGGCCGAGTGCTGGCCACGCTCGGGGAAGAGAACAAACTGCACCTCTGGAACCTTGAAAACTGGCAGCCGAAAAACCGCGTCACTCCGAAACCGAGGGCCGCCAAGCCGGCGACGACAGAATGATTTCACCACCGTAGTCGCACTCGCCAGAGTGCGGGCGAGTGCCTCAACAAGCCGCGTTCTGACGAATGCGGCTACGTCCGAAGCGGGCTTTGAAACGGCTTCTACGAGTTGGCGGCCTCAGCGACGATGCTCAAAGACGGGAAACGCGAGCGGTCAAAGAACGCTTCCAAAAAAGTCGCGCGACGCAGATTTGGATCATTGGCATCCAGGCGATGCACTTTGCCTCGCCGAGTTTTCGCCAGCAACGTGCCGTCCGGTAAGACCAACGCGACGACCCAAAATTTATCGACGCAGTACGAGTATCCGTCACCGTTCGTCGCCGGAGCAATCAGCCGAGCATTCTGGCCGGGACGCAGGCTACTTTTTGTTTTGCGATAAACGATCCGGTCTTCGACCTGAAATCTGCGTGCCTTCACTGTTCTCTCTCCCGCGATCAACTCTCCCTCACATCCATGACCTCGCGAAGATTATTCACCATCAACGGCTTTGACCAACGCCGCCAATTGTTAATTCTTTCCGAGCGGATGGTGAAGCGGCGATCGCTCCTGCTAGAAGTAGCTCCCCATCAGTGCCAGCACACTTGCAGGAAGCGCCCGGCGTGACGGAGTCCAACTGATGAGTCTCAAACTCGTTTTGGGGAGGGCTTCCAATGATTCGCAACCATGACTTGGTTTTGTCGCGTCAATTAGTGCTCCGGCTTTTCTCCGGCGGAATCGTGCAGCGTCTTGTGAAACGAGATGAGTTCTGCAAGCTGCTGCTGAGTCGCCGCCGACTGGAACGCTGCAACGATGAAGCGTCCCGTTGTTGCGGCCTCTTCGATCCGCAAACGGGAGAGCTGTTCGACATCCGCGAATCCGATTTGCATGCGCTGGCATAGCATTGAACCTGATGGTTCGTTCGACCTTCTCGCTGAGAGGCGATCCGAAGAGTCGTTCTATCTTCCGTAGCCCGACCCCTTGTGGGCCGGAGGATGTGATTTTCCTGCGGAATTGACGCTCATTCATAATCCTCCGACCCACAAGGGGTCGGGCTACAGGCTCTTCGGAGAGCCTCTGAGTTCTCTCCCGTCGACCATTGACTTGGATCGAGTAACTCGAAGAACACTCGCTTTTGCCACCGACGGATTTCTGTCGTTGAATTCTTCGCCGGCCAACGACTCATTTTGTGAGTGGCTCGTCGAGTGAATTACCAAGGCAGCCCCGTCCAGCGTTGACTCAACAACTCGCCAGGTTGTAATTGGCCGTTGTTCAGAAACCGAATTCTAGGAATCATCATGTCTCAGCATCATTTTTTCTTGCGGCTGCTCGTGGCGAACCTGGCCATCGCGTTGCTGGTCGGCGCGGCGAACGCTCAGGGCAAGAGTAAAGGCAAGAAAGGAAGCACCAACACGGTCAAGGTCGGGACCGGGATGCCGAGCGTCACGCAGATTCAAAGCAGCATCCAGCAAATCGACCAGCAGCTTCAGGATCGTCAGAAGGCATTCGATGAGGCCAAGAAGAAGCTCACCCAAGTCCAGCAGGTTCATCATCAAGCCTCTCTAGTCCACAAGCAGCAGTTGCTGGACCTGTCACAAGCCAAGAAGTTCGCCGCAACGACCGCCAAATCCGATCCGACTTGGACCTCGGCACGCGACGCGGTCACCACGCTGCAAAAAGAGATGACCAATCTACGCAAGCAGGTTGTCGATGCGCTCAAGGATCGCGAGGACTACCGCCAGGCCGTTCAACTCCACGACAAGGCGCTGACCGAGAAGCAATCGTCCGGTAGTTCAACGGCAACCGAGGAATCTCGAAAAGCCGCCGCAGTCAGAGTCGCGGAAACAGCCAAGGCGCTCCGCACGATTGAGGACGTGGCGATGGCCGATCGCTCCGACTTCAAGGAACTGTCTAGCAAACAAAAAGAGGCCGAATCCGAAGTCGCGCGAGCCGCCAAGAAGGCTCACGAGATCGAAGAGAATGATCCCAAGGTCGCGTCCGCCAAGACTGGATTCGTCCGTACCAACGCCGCCTTGAAAGAGGCTGACCAACAACTCGCTCAAGCTCAAAACGCGGCCAACGGAATTCAGCAGAACATGCAGACGCTCAATCGCCAAAAGTCAGAGCTCAATAACCAAGCCCAAGCCCTCAGCCGCCTGACCAGCGGCACCAAAGGGAACCAATCCAACAACGCGAAGGGCAAACGCTGAGTCCTGTATGGGGCTGACAGAAAAATGGGGGCAGACAAAAGGGCAACGTTCGAGACACAGCAGAGTCGAGCTAAGCGGCTGCGGAACCGAAGTCTTGCCGAAAGTGGATCGATTCGGCGGTCATTGGGGAATCTTCGTGACTGAAGAGGAGGCCACCGTAATCAGTACCGCGACCGTTAGGGAGCGGCCAACTCGGGCCGCTCCCTAAAGGTCGCGGTACGGCAATCCTCTCACTGATGCCACTGCGAACTTGGATTCTCACTTTCAAACGCACCAACGTCGGAGACCCCTGAAATGCCGCATGTCTTTTCTCGCTCGGTCGCCACGTTCGTGCTCGGCCTTTCCGCATTACTCTGGACAGTGGCGAGTTTTGCTGCGGACAAATCGGAAACCCCAGCGAAGGCCGACTCCGACAGCGTGTTTGGGCTGACTCGCGTTTGGAAGATTCCTCTGCATGTCTCGGCGGAGAACTGGAAGACGATGCAACCACCGGCCGGTAGCTTTTTTGGTTTTGGTCCGCCGCCGGCCCCGGGGAATCCGGGCAACGAGCGCAAGCCGAACGATGCGGGTAAGACACCGCCATCGCCACCGGGGCCAGTCGGTCCAGGCGGCGGGTTTCGGCCCGGCAGCTTCGGCTACGAGTTCGAGTACACGAAGGCCGACGTCGAACTCGATGGTCAGACGCTGCGCGAGGTGGGACTGCGGTTCAAAGGGAACGGCAGCTACATGATGTCGGCGTCTGGCCGAAAGCGACCGTTCAAGATCGATTCCAATCGCTACGTCGATGGCCAGAAGTTTCATGGGATGCAGCAACCACCCCTTTCAAGGTCTTTGATAAGTGCTACAAACGGTTCGATGACAGGGAATTGTCACGTTTCGGGAGGGCACAAGGATGTTGCCAAGTGGGGTCTTGGACAAGTTTATTGAGCGGTGTCCGGCGGCGGTGATGGTGCG
>SXKJ01000083.1 GCA_005778115.1 Planctomyces sp.
AGCCATTGGTCGGCCGAACCGCATGCTCCGACCGCGCCGGTCAGCGGGCCGTTGTTTGAAGGCTCGGGCACCGGAGTCGTCTTCTGTCAGTCGCCGCAATTTCCGCCGGAATACCGCGGCATGTTCCTCGTCAACGACTGGCTGCAGAAGAAGACCTACGTCTGGCGACCGCAGTGGGACGGAGCGTTGCTGCGGCCTGCTGGTGGCGGATTCACGCCGTTTATCGAGGGGGGCAAGTCGCTGTTTCGACCGACCGATCTGGAGTTCGGTCCCGACGGGGCGTTGTGGGTGCTCGGCTGGAGCAGCGGCTACGGAGCCGAATGGAAGGACGGGCAACTCACGAACGAAGGCCGCATCTTCCGAGTCGCTTGGAAGGACGCTCCGCCGGCTGCGGCGCTAAAAACGTATGGAACGCAACGTGGGATAGGCATCCTGCCTGTCGATTCAGGCAGAGCCGGGGGTAAGAAAGATGACAGGCTGGAAGCCTATCCCACGAATCCGTTGAATGACTTCTCAATTGACGAACTGCTTTCTGAGTTTGACTCGCCGCTGCCGGTGCGAAGAATCAACGCGCAGGATGAATTGGTGCGACGTGGCGTTGATGAGAAGACGCTCATCGCGCAACTGCTCGGAGGTAAGCTGACCGAGAATCAAGAAACGTGGACGATCTGGGCGTTGGGACGTATGCCAGTGTCGGCTTTCGCTCCGCGAAAGCATGTTGGCGAATCGCCTCACAACCCTCCGTCGAGTCGCGGAGCGACTCAGCCGCAAGGCGAGCTTTCGCGGAGCGAAAGCCGACAATCTGAAACGTCGCTCGCCGTGTTCCTCGCGAACACGTTGCGAGCCGACTCGAAGGTATCGCTCAACCTGCAGGTTCAGGCGGTCAGAATTGTTGCCTATCGCGCGAAGCAACTCCGACAGACCGAGCGGCTTGCCGAGACGTTGCGAATCGCGTTGCCGCACCCTCAAGCGCGCGTGCGATTCGCCGCCGTTCAAGCGGTGCTTGAGGCTCGTCAAGCGGCGCTCGTTCCCGAGCTGCTGGAACAGTTGCAGCGAGAGTCAGACTCGACCGTCTTCTATGGCGGATGGCAGGCGTTGCGGGCTCTGCGTTCGACAGATGAACTTCGAGCGCTGTTCAACGACTCGCGCGCGGCGGTTCGCCGAGCGGCACTCTTGGCACTGCTCGAAACTCATGCCGCGACTCAAGCGGAAGTCGGTGCTTTGGCGAAGAACGATGCGGATGTCGCGGTGCGTCAAGTGGCCGAGCTATGGTTGTCGAAGAGCGGCAGCTCAGCCCCGGCGATTCGCGGTCGGTCCCTGCAGGTCGCTTCGGCAGCGTCAGCGACCGCTGCAAAAGACTCGGCATTGAAGAGCGGCATCGCGGCGGCGCGGAATGTGAAGACGAAAGGTCATTCGGATTACAAGGTCGTGCCGGGCGGCTTTGTGGTCGGCACTCCGGCTTATGTCGATCGTGGCTATCACTTGAGCAACGTCCCGCCGGAACTTCTTGGCAGCGACCTCATTCAAACGGCCAACGACGACGACCACTCACGCGGGGAAAAATGGCTGAGCGCCGAGACGCTCGTGCCCGTGCGTCTGTGGGTCGGCATTGATGCGCGGCAGAAGACGGCTCCCAGTTGGCTGCTCAAGAGCTTTGAGAAGAAGCCTTTCACGGCCGCGATCAACGAAGGCGCGCGGTTCGAGTTCTACGAGAGAACGTTCGACGCGGGACGCATTGAGCTCGGCGGCAATACCGATGATGGCAGCGCTGGCGGTAAGGGAAACTACATCGTCGCGATTGCTCCGGTGCCGCTCAGCCGGCGCGATGTGAAGGCAACGCTCGATGCCGCACTGAGCTTGCTCGAACGCGGCAATCGCGAGCGCGGTGCGTTGCTCTTCAAGCACTCACTGGGCGCGGGCTGCGCGAAGTGCCATAGCCTCGATCAAGCGAAGAACGGTTTCGGGCCGAATCTCAGCAGCATCGGCTTGCGTTCGAACGCGCGGCACATCGCGCATTCGATCATCGAGCCGAGCGCGGTCATCACCGAAGGCTTCAATCAACAGACGGTCGTCACGACGGACGGCAGATCGTTTTCAGGCGTGCTGCAGGAAGAGAGCGGCTTGACGCTGTCGCTCGGCCAGTCGAGCGGCGAGCGCGTCGACATTCCGAAGGTGTCGATCGAGGAACGGCAAACGGTTCCAAAGTCCGCGATGCCGGAGATGGCCGAGATGCTCACTCCGCAACAAGTCGCCGACTTGACCGCGTTCCTGCTAACGCTGCAAACGCCTGCGGCAGACGTCAAAGCGAAAAGCGGGATAGGCATCCTGCCTGTCGACTCACACGAGGCCGATGGGAAGAAGTCGGATAGCTCGAAGCCTGTGGGGCAGAAGACTGCGGGGCCAAAGCCAGAAGGTAAGAAAAATGATAGGCTGGAAGCCTATCCTACGAAATTCAGCTTCGAGGAGCAGAAGGACCGACTCCGCGTTTCGCTCGGCAGCAAGGCGATCGTCGACTTCGTCTTTCGCGACGAGAAGATCCTGCGACCGTACTTCGCGAACGTGCGACTAACGGACGGCTTGCAGGTCACTCGCAATCATCCGCCGATCAAAGGAGTTGATGCCCTCGATCACGACACGAATCATCCCGGCATCTGGCTCGGCTTCGGCGACATCAGCGGGCAAGACTTCTGGCGCAACAAAGCGGCGATGGAGCACGTCCGGTTCCTGACGGCTCCGACGGTTGCCGACGGGAAACTGCGTTTCGCGACCGAGTGCCGATTGAAGACGAGCACCGGCGAGCCGCTCTGCCTGCTCACGAATCACTTCACGCTGACCGCGCGACCGAGCGGCTGGCTGCTCGTCTGGAGCGCCGAGTTCCGAGCCGATCAGCGCGAGATCGTCTTCGGCGATCAAGAAGAGATGGGCTTTGGAGCGCGAGTCGCCACTGGCTTCACCGAAAAGAACGGCGGCCTGCTGCGTAGCTCGACCGGCAAGAAGACCGCGAAAAATACTTGGGGCCAACCCGCCACATGGTGTGACTACTCGGGAAGTGGCGAGCGAGCGGGCGGTATCATGCTGATGGCAGGTCCGAACAACTTTCGAGAAAGCTGGTGGCACAACCGCGACTACGGCGTCTTCGTCGCGAACCCGTTCGGCCGTGAAGCCATGAAACAGGGCGCACGCAGTTCGGTGACGGTCGCAAAAGGAGAGGCGTTGAGACTGACCTTCGGCGCACTGGTGCATGACCATCGCGAGATCGATCCACAGGTCGAGGTCAAAGCGTTCGGGCAAACGCAGGCCGTAGAACTTATCGTCCCCGGAAATCAATAGCTCAATCAGGCCGCTCGAATGACCACTCGCCAATCCATACACACCCTGTCCCGCCGCCAACTGCTCCATGCGGGAGCCTCCGCTTGGTTGGTGACAAGCGTCGCGCAGATCTTGCGCGGCGGCGTCGCTCAAGCGGGCGATTTGCAGGCGGTCTCTGGCGATCTTCAGGCGTCTTTTGGCCGAGCCAAGAGCGTCATCTATCTCTACTTGAGCGGCGGTCCATCGCAATACGAAACGTTTGACCCGAAGCCCGACGCGCCGGCGGAAATTCGCGGAAGCTTTTCTCCGATTTCGACGAACGTCCCGGGAACGCAGATTTGCGAGTTGCTGCCGCGCACGGCGGCCATGATCGATCGCCTGGCGATTGTGCGGTCGTTCGCCACGGACGACCCCAACCATGAATCGGCCGGATACTGGATCAACACGGGGCACAAGTACGTCGGTCCGGACATGCGTGCGCTCGCCCCGACCGATTGGCCCACAATGGGCTCGATCATCAAGATGCTGAAACCGACGGAGCGCGGCCCGTTCAGTTCGGTGATGCTGCCCGAGGCGATCATCGCCAACCCCAACGTGTTCCTGCCGGGCCAGAATGCCGGGTTTCTCGGACGCCGCTGGGATCCGGAAATCCTCAAGTGCGATCCGTCGGCGGCTGACTTCCGCATCGACAGCCTGACTCTGCCGGAGCAGGTCACGGTCCCGCGTTTGGAGTCGCGCGGTGCCCTGCTCTCCGAGTTGAATGGCCGAGGTCAGTTACGCACGCCGTCGACGACTGATTACGAGCGGCTGGGCCGGGAAGCGCTCGGCGTGCTGGTCTCAGGCACCGGGCAGGGAGCGTTTGCGATCGAAAGAGAATCGGCGAAACTGCGGGAGCGCTATGGACGCGGCAAGTGGGCGCAATCGGTCCTGCTAGCGCGGCGACTGGTCGAGGCGGGGGTGCGGATAGTGTTCGTCAATTGGCCGCGCGAACCGGGCGACCTGAGCGCTCCCAATCCGCTATGGGACACACATGCCAGCAACGACATCCGGACGAAAGATGTCCTGTGCCCGCAATTTGACCAAGGCTTCACGGCTCTGATCGAAGATCTCGAAACGCGCGGGCTGCTCGACGAAACGCTCGTCGTGGTTGTGGGCGAAATGGGGCGCACCCCGAAGTTCAACGGCAGTGGCGGCCGCGATCACTGGGGGAATGTCTTTAGCTTTGCCCTGGCCGGCGCGGGGATTCGCGCGGGACAGGTGTATGGCGTCAGCGACCGCAACGGCGCTTACCCGGCGCGCGATCGCGTCACTCCGCCGCAATTGACCGCGACGATCCTGCACTTGCTGGGTGTCAACAACGAAGCGACGTTCCCCGACCGCACCGGACGTCCACTGCGCGTCGTGGAAGGCGAGCCGATTGCCGGTTTAATCTGAGAATTGAAAGGGAAAGGCGAAATGCAACGACGCCAGAATCAAGCTGAATGGACGCGCCGCGACTGCCTGCGGCTTGGTCTCGGCGCGGCGCTCACCGGGCTGAGCGGCTGGCCGGCCAGCGCGGAGGACAGCGCACCGACCAAACCGAAGTCGGTCGCGGCGGTCGTCACGGTTTACTTTCGCAACTCCCATGCCGATGTGCTGCTCACCAAAATTCTGGAAGGCTGGCAGCACGATGGTGGACCTGGCCCCGCGCTCAAGCTGGCCTCGATCTACATTGACCAGCCTGAGGGGAGCGAGTTCGGCCTCGAAATTCTCAAGAAGCACGGCATTCCCGTTTTCGATTCCATCGAGAAGGCAGTCACGGTCGGCGGCAAGACGATCCCCGTCGATGGCGTGCTGAGCATCGGCGAGCACGGCAACTATCCGGTGAACGACCTCGGGCAGCAGGTCTATCCTCGCAAGCGGTTCTTTCAGGAGATCACTAACGCGTTCCAAAAATACGGCCGCGTCGTTCCGGTCTTCAACGA
>SXKJ01000084.1 GCA_005778115.1 Planctomyces sp.
ACGGCCCGCACCCGATGATCCTTCGGAACCAACTGGTCCAGCGACGCATCCTGCCACTGAATCTGATCCCGATGAGGCCGCTTGATCCGAGCTTGAGCGGCCGACACTTCATTTTGTGAGTTGGATTCATTCATGTCAGATACTTATAGCGCCCAAAAAACTTTCTTGAAGTTCGGCTTCTAAAAAATCACAGCCTCTTCGGGTTAGTACGGGCTCTGCCCTGTTAGAAGAGTTCGTCGATCACGTTGCCGTCCGGCAGTAGCGGAATCGGGCGGCCTTGAAGATTGACGGCGTTCTGGTTGGGGTCGATGCCGAGGTGTTTGTAGAGCGTCGCCAGCACATCGCTGGGGCTGATGGGTCGATCGGTGGGGAGGCCGCCGTCGTGGCTCGATTCGCCGATGACCTGCCCCATCTTCAGACCTCCGCCGGCGAGCAACACGCTGCCCAGTCGCGGCCAGTGATCTCGGCCTCCGGTGGCATTGATCTTGGGAGTCCGACCGAACTCGCCCCACACAACCAACAACACGTTACGGCAAAGGTCTCGCTCGCTGAGATCGGTGATCAATGCAGAGATCGCTCGATCGAGCGGCGGGCAACTCCATTCCGCGCCGACGTTGGGGCCGCCGGGACTGGGTTGCTCGCGATTCTCGCGGGTGATGCTGACGTGCCAGTCCCAACGCAGACAATCCGGTGCCGTGTTGATCGTCACGAACGTGACGCCGGACTCCACTAATCGTCGAGCCAGCAGCGCCATCTGTCCCCAGCGATGAGAACCGTATCGCTCGCGCGTGGCGGCTGATTCTTCGTTGAGATCAAACGCTCGGCGAGCTTTCGCGCTGGTGACTAATTCCAGCGCAAGCTTCGCGAACGGATCGAGTCCGTCCTGCACCTGATTCGAATCGAGCTTCCGCGGCAGGCGATCCAACTCCGCCAGCAACGACTGTCGATCGTTGATCCGATCCAACGTTGTATCGTTGGCGAGTTCCAGGCTGCTGGTCGCGCTGCGCAAGCGATCGAATTGAAACTCGAATGGATACGGATCCTGTAACACGGCGAACGGCGAATGCGACACTCCGAGGTATCCCGGCCCCATCGCGTCGAAGAGGTGATGGTGCATCACCGGTTCTTCGGCGAGCATGACATACGCTGGCATGCCGGGCTGTCGTGGGCCTCGAAACTTCGACGTGATCGAGCCGACCGACGGATAGCCTTCGCGCTTGTCCGGTTCCTTACGCCCTTCCAGACACCAGCGCATGACTCCGAAGTGATCGTCATACGGATGCGTGAAGCTCTTGATGATCGCCGTCTTGTCGAGCACTCCGGCCGTCAGCGGCATCATCTCGCACATCAGCGCGCCGGGGAGTTTCGACGGGATGGCTCGATAGGGACCGCGAATCTCCACCGGGGCCAACGGCTTTGGATCAAACGTCTCGAATTGACTAGGACCTCCGCCCAACCAGACCTGAATGATCGAGGTATCGGGAATGACTCGTCCCTGATCCGCCGCCAGCGCTTGCAATCGCAGTAAATCAGCCAGCCCAAGACCCGCTCCGCCAGCACACAGGCTGGCAGACATGAATCGCCGGCGCGAAATGGATTGAGGCGCGTTTTGCGGGTGCATAGCGATCTCCCTGTTGTGGCGAGTGTATCCGTCGCCGGTTTTGGCCGGAACCGGTCTCTATGACACGGACAAGGCAGGCCAATTTGTCGCTCCGTGTCGATTGTGACGGCGCGATAAAAACTAGCACGACGCGCGAGCGAGTAGTTTGCCTGAAAAACCACTCGCTCGCGCGTCGTGCTAGTGCATCGTTTTCGACTCAACAGTTCGAATCATTGCCCTGCCCTGCTGACCCTGACGGCTGGCGAGTTCTCCGAAGAACTGTCGGAGAAACGCATCAGGATTGATTCCTGGAATGTTTGTCTTATAACGTTATTGCATTACAGATGAGACAGCTTTGGTAGGCTGTGCCTCCCATAGACATCGTGAGGTCGGACGTGTCCAGCGTGGCGAAATTGTGGCACAAGCTCACCGGACTGCTATCGGCTCAGTCTGGGAACATCGCCGCCCGCTCGGTGAGTCCCCAAAGCGATGCTCCTACTGAGCAAAAGTCGGACGCCCACCCGAATAACGCTACCGATCCATCTCATGATCCGAGCCTGAAGAGTCCCGACGAGCAAGCTGCGGAAGTGCCGGACTTTCCTGACGAAACTGGCCGGCAGCCAGTTCCCGGAGTGACGCTGTTCCGCTCATTCAAAGGGCACACGTCCGCGGTCAGGTGTGTCGCGTTTGATCCCGATGGGCTGACGCTTGCGAGCGGAAGTTCTGACACGACCATCAAGCTGTGGGATTTAGCAAACGGAAACCTTCTCAACTCACTTGAAGGACACTTCAAGAACGCCGTTTTCAGTGTGGCCTTTGATCTCGACGGACGTAGTTTGGTCAGCGGAACGAATACCGGGGTCGTCGAGCAGCGGGGCACCACTAGCGGGGAAGTTGTCCATTCGTTCGAAAGGCAGTGTCACGGCACGGTTTTTTGCGTGGCCTTTGATCCCCAAGGACGCTG
Organism: Planctomyces sp.; assembly: GCA_005778115.1. Classification (GTDB taxonomy): domain Bacteria; phylum Planctomycetota; class Planctomycetia; order Planctomycetales; family Planctomycetaceae; genus SXKJ01. Next base: position 2,565 of record SXKJ01000084.1, read on the forward strand.
GCTCGCGGGAGGGACGGATCGAGGTCCCATTGAACTGTGGGGAGCCAGCAACGGTAAGGTTCTGCGCTTGCTCGATGGGCACGAGCTCTCCGTCTATTGCGTGGCCTTTGATCCCGAGGGGCGCGTCCTGGCAAGCGGGGGAAATGACGAGACCATCAAACTCTGGGACGTCAGCCACAACAAGTTGCTCCGCATCCTCGATGATCACACGGGGACGGTTCGGAGCGTCGTCTTCGATCCCACGGGACGCATATTGGCGAGCGGAAGTAGTGACACAACAGTCAATCTGTGGGACGTGAGAAACGGCAGACTGCTCCGCACGCTGAGGGGCCACACCAGCCGAGTCGAAGCGGTCGCCTATTCCTGCGACGGGCGGCTGCTGGCCTCGAGATGCAGAGCTGGAACGATTCGCCTCTGGGACTGTGAATCTTGGGAGACCGTCGCGGTCATTCCAGAACCAACCTACTCGAAGTGGTGGATTCCCACGCTCGCCTTTCATCCTTCGTTGCCGCTGCTCGCCACCGCGGGCTCGGAACCAGATGCACCCGAAGCACTGCGATCCCGACGCGTCCACATCTGGGAACTGGATGTCGACCTGTTGCTCGGCGACGACACCCGTGCCGACTGATGACGATGTCAGCGTTAAGACCGCAACGGCGGGAGACACCGGAGTCGGACGGCAGGAAGCAAGCCCTCACAATCAGCAGCCTGCCGACTCATCCAACGAATTCAACATCGGGACACAGTGCTTGGACCTTTGAAAGCCTCGACTGGCGCTGGTCGCCACGTAGGTCAGGCTTTCCAGCCTGACCCGAACTCGTCAATGACGTCGAAACCGCAGCCAGTCAGCCCGGTAAAGCTGACCTACTTCTTGTCAGCCCGCGCGCCGCCAGCAGCGCCAGCACTGGCTCGACCGGAGCACGCATTCGCAGGTTGCTCCAATAGACCACATGCACCAGCGCGAAGCTCAGCACCAGCAACACCAGCGGCCACCACCGCGACCATTCGTCGCGCCGCAGTCGCCAAAGACCGACCGCTGCGGCCAGCAATTCGATGGCGAAGAACACCGCCATTCCCCATTGAGCGACTTTCGGCAGCGACCCCGCATCCGCACCGCCAGGGAAGATGTTCCAAAAACGGCGCACGCGCAGCCAACACAACTCCGCAAACTCGCGCGGGTGCTGACGAATCCATGTCTTTGCAACGGCCGACATCCAACGATCGCGCGCCAGTTCACGTTGTTTTAGTTCGAGAGCGTGAATCATAAATCTGCCTTGATAGACCCACTTCTTGAGATCGACGCGCCGAGCTTCCTGACGCAGCGAGTCTTGCCACGCACGCGAATCCCACGGTTGTCCTGTCGGTGTGGCGATCTCGGAGCGATACGCCTCGTCATTGTTGCCCAGCAGCAGCGTGTAGCCCCCGTGAGTCGTCGTCAGAATCGGCTCGCCAAAGATCACATAGTTCCGAACCACCCACGGAGCCACCGTCAGCCCGCAGGTCAGAGCGATGGCTACCCAGCCAACCAAGATGTGAACTCGACGTGGACTTATTGCCGACGACGTCCGGACAAATAGTCCCACCACACTGACAACGCTCGCGAGAACCGTAAACGCCCAAATCGTCGGGCGGCACAACGCCGACAAACCCAACAGCACTCCGATCCCCCAACGATGTCTCCACTCACCCGGACGAGTCTCGACGAGTATCAGCAACAACGACGTCTGTAAGAACGCGCTGAGAGTTTCCGTCATCGCCAAGGAGGTCGTCTGAACCAACAACGGATTGACCGCAACAAACGCTGCCGCCAGCAACGCCGACGACTGAAATCCCAGCCGTCGAGCCACCCGCCAGGTCAGCCACACCGTCACGACGCTCAAGCTGATTTGCACGACCGCCAGCAACTTGGGACCACCTCCGACGAAGATGATCCCGGCCAAGAACACCGGATACAGCGGCGGACGATAGGCCGTCGGATGTCCCCAATCGGGATTGGCAAAGCCGTGCCCTGCCGCCAAATGCTTCGCGATGCCCCAATACAGATCGCGGTCCTCGGCCAGCGACTCCGGCTTCCAGCAGATGACTCCTAACCGCAGCAATGCGGCGAGCAACAGCAACGCGATCAGACAGCGACGCTCGGTGTCAGGCCGGGGTCGGGTGTTCGATTTTTCGGAATTGGCGGGGATCAAATTTGATTGGTCCATCACGTTTCATTCCCGCCAATTCCGAAAAATCGAACACCCGACCCCTCGTTCAACCGCGCAGTCGAGCGATCACTCGGCCAATCCGTTCGGCCGCGTCGTCCATTTCTTCCAGCGTGTTCTCCAACCCCACCGTGAAGCGTACCGACGCCTTGTAGACTTCCGGCGGAGCACCCATCGCCACCAGCGCCGGTGCGGGTTCGGCCGAGCCGCTCGCACAAGTGCTGCCCAGCGAGCAGGCGATCCCTTCGAGATCCAAGTTGACGAGGATCGCTTCGCCATCGAGTCCGGGAAACGCGATGTTGAGCGTGTTCGGCAGCCGATGCTCGCGCGAGCCATTCACGACCGCCCACGGGCAACGATCGAAGAGACCTGCTTCCAGTCGATCGCGAAGTTCGCTCAACCGAGCGGTCCGTTCGCGTCGCTCGCGATGCCACAGTTCGAGAGCCTTCGCCATGCCGGCGGCGAGCGCCACCATCTCGGTCCCCGGTCGGCGTCCCGATTCTTGATGTCCGCCGAACTCGAACGGCGCAAGCGTCGCTCCCTTCTTCAACAGCAGGCCGCCGATTCCGCGCGGCCCGTGAAATTTGTGAGCGCCGAATGCCAGCGACGTCGCACCCAGTTCCGCGAAGTTGACCTCGATCTTCCCAACCGCTTGCACGGCGTCGATGTGACAGAACGCACCGTGCTCACGGCAGGTCGTTGCCAGCGGTCGCAGATCTTGAATCACTCCCGTCTCGTTGTGCGCGAGAATGACGGTCGCGATGCGGACGGAACGGGGAGACGACGAGCCGCTCGGAAAAAGACTCCCGACCCCTTCGGCCACCAACCGTCCTTCGCGATCAACAGGCAGAAACGATAGCTCCCAACCGCTGGGCTTGAGCGATTTGCACGCTTCGATCGTCGCGGGATGCTCACCCGCCGTCAGCGCGATCGTTCCCGGTGCCATCGAGAGCGCGGCTCCGAACAGCGCGAGATTCGACGCCTCAGTGCCACCGCTGGTGAAGATGACTTCGTCGGGCTGCGCGCCGAGAATCGACGCGATCGACTCGCGTGAAGACTCCAACACTTTGCGAGCTTGTCGCCCCTCGGCATGTCGGCTGCCAGGATTCGCATAGCTGTGCTGCAAGTGATACGCGACCGCTTCAATCACTTCCGGCCAAGGCCGAGTCGTCGCGTTGTGGTCGAGATAGATTCGGGAGGGCATCGTTGTTCGTCACCTATTTCAATTCGCGAATCAGGATACTCGCGAACTGGATCGGATCGCCGTGATGCTGCAAGGCGATGCGGCCGCGAGCGGGGATTCCCGGAAGCTGCACGTTGTCGATGACCGTTTCGCCATTGAGCACGACCGTCGTGCGGTCCCCCTTCAACGTGATGTGAAAACGATTCCATTGGCCGATCGGTTTGTCGGCCTTCTTCTTCGGAATACAGCCGGTACGCACCTCGGAGGGCATCGACTTGTCGAACCGATAGCCGCGAATCTCGCCGCTGCCGATCGGGCGGCACCACATATTGATCTGCGATTTATCGTTGCCCCGCAGATAGATGCCGCTGTCCCCTGCGTCGGAGAACTCTTCTTCTTCCGGGCCTTCGTCGCCGTTGGGCTGAATGACCGGGCGTTTGCTCGGCTTCGGCTTGCCGGTCCACTTCCAGTCGCAGATCAACTCGAAGTCACCGAATTCTTTGTCGGTCCAGAGGTGTCCGGCATCGGCGGGGCCGGCCCCTTTCGCTTCGCTCTTGCCGTCGTAGTTGAGCACCCAATCCTGCGGCTGCCAGTGGCCAACGTGTCCCGAATCGTTGACCCAGTTCGCGAGATCGAGCCCCGTGTAGAGCGAGCGAAATCCGTCGATCTCCGGCTGCACTTCGTCGGCAGGCGGGTTCGACGACGGCAGCTCTTTGATCTTCAAATTGCGGAAGTGGCACTCGGAACCTTCCGATTCGAGGCAGATGTAGCCCTTGCGCGGCCGGCATTCGCTGCCGCCCGACACGACCTTGCCGTTGACCGCCAGCTTGAGCACTCCGTCGCGGCACTCGACCCGATAGTGATTCCATTCGGGCGACGGCTTGCTGCGCTTCTCGCTGGGGAGACACCGCTCAGCGCCGGCGGGATGCGGCCGATCCGGCTTCATTCGCGCACCGTGAATCGAGAAGACATCGCCGTGACTGGTGTAGTTCGCGGTCTCGTGACCATCGAGCACTTGAACTTCAATACTCTTGGCGAACGGCGTCCCTTGAGCCGTCAGCGGGTGACTCCAGACGAACACACCGGCGTTCCCCTTCGGCTGCATGTGCCGCCATTCGAGTTCGAGAATGAAGTTCTCGTACTGCTTTGCCGTCCGCATGACGCCGGTCGGCTTGCCGGTGCTGACGATCATCCCGTCCTGTGCCGTGAACGTGTTGGGCGCGACGTTGACCGGCACCCAGCCGGATAAGTCTTTGCGGTTGAACAGCGGTGAGAAACCCTCTTCGTCGGCGTTGACTGTGATCACACTCAACAATGTTGCCACCAATGCAACGCATCGAATTTGAATTCTCATCGTGACCTCCATTGGCTCGAAGCGGTTTCAAAACCCGTAGGTCAGGCTTTCTCGCCTGACTCGTATTGGCAATTTCACGTCATCCGTAGATGGGTCAGCCTGGAAAGGCTGACCTACTTCAGCAACGCGGCGATCTCATCGCGAGTAAACCGTCGCTGCAAGCGTGCTCCGAGCTGTCCGACGATCCGGGCCGCCGCGTGTGACGCGAGGTGGCCGGCTTGCCTCCAGGAAAGCCCGTTGGTGATGCCGTACAAAATTCCGGCGGCGTACATGTCGCCGGCTCCGGTCGTGTCGATCGCAACCACCGGCTGGCCCTCGATCGGAATGACCTCCCCTTGGTGCATCAGCAGGCTGCCGTTCTTGCCCAGAGTCAGCGCGACGTTCTCGCAATGCTGGTGAATCATCCGCGCACACTCGATCGAGTCTGCCTGCCCGGTCAACGCGCGAGCTTCCTCTTCGTTGCAGAACAGCAGATCGACGTCCTGTTCGATGAGTTGCCAGAAGCGATCGCGGAACAATCCGATCAAAAACGGGTCTGAGACGGTGAAGGCCACCTTCACTCCGTTTTTCTTGGCCAGCTCTATCGCTTTGAGCGCGGCGGCTCGCGGGCCTTCATTCGTGAAGAGGTAGCCTTCGATGTAGACGTACTTCGCCTTTCGAACGTCCGCTTCGTTGATGTCGTCGAGGCCTAGCGTTGCCGACACTCCGAGATTCGTCAGCATCGTCCGCTGAGCATCATCCGTGATGAGCACGACACACGTCCCCGACTGGCCGGCGGCAGGCGGCACTTCAATGCTGACACCCCGTTGCCGCATGTCGGACAGAAAGAACTCGCCGATCTCGTCGCGGCCAGTCTTGCCGGCATAGGCCCCCTGCCCTCCAAAATCGACGACCCCCATGATCGTGTTCGCGGCCGAGCCTCCCGCGCAGCGATTCGTCGGTTTGTCGGCCAGCTTCTCCAGCATGAGCCGTTGAGCCGCTTCATCGACCAGTGTCATGATCCCCTTCGTGAAGCCGATCGATTCCAAGAACCGATCATCGACCCGAGCCTGAATATCAACCAACGAATTCCCGACGCCGTAAACGTCGTATGCCATGAGTTCCTCATTCCCTTCAATTCATCTGGTGAGCCGGGTGGCGTCAGCCCCCGGACGATTCCGACCAACAACTACGTTCGGGGGCTGACGCCGCCCGGCTCGCTAATTCACGCAAGGACTTGACGACCTCGGTAAACTGTCCCCGCCATGCCCTCAACGACCGACCTGCAACTGTTGATCCCGATTGCCGAACAAACCTTGGCTCGTTCGGCCCTGCGTCGGTTGCTGAATTCGACCACCGCAGACAAAGGCCGGTTGTTGTTTCTCGTTGGACCGGCCGGCTGCGGCAAGTCGGCGTTGCTGGCGGAGTCTTTCCGCGAACTCCCTTCCTCGCAAGTCCCGCCACGGAAGCTCTCGGCAACGAATGACGCAAGTGATCGCAGCGATCTGAGCCGGAACGCGCTAGCGTCCGGTTCCCGCGCGGCGAACACATCTGAACCGGGGGCTAGCGCCCTCCGGCTGATGGTGTCACCCGGAGGAATTCTCTCCTTGACGGCCTCTGAGTTCGCCGCGCAACTGGCCGAGGCTTCCAGCACTCAGCAAGTCCCCAACTTCCAAGAGCGCTTCCGATCTGTATCGGTGCTGGTTTGCGAGGACATCCAAGCCCTCGAGCGCCGGCCCGAAACTCAAAGACAACTGTTGGCGACGATCGAAGAGTTGCTTGCCCACGGCAGCGACGTGATCGTGACCAGCACTCGGCTGCCCGGACAGTTGGAGTCGTTCCCAGCCAAGCTGGTCAGCCGCTTGCGGGGCGGCACCGTCATCGCCATCAAACCACCGGGTTCGGAGAGTCGCACCGTTCTTCTGCAACTCTTCTGCCGCCTGCGACACATGTCGATCTCACGCGACGCTCTCGCGCTGCTCGCCGAAACTTTGGACGTTTCACCGCGAGAACTGGCTGGCGTCACAACACAGCTTTCCGAGTTACGTCGCTCGCTCAAACGAGCCGACGCCGAAGCATTCCTGCGGGACAAACTCCCCACGAAAGTCGTCACTCCGCTGACGGTGACTCGTGCAGTTGCTAGAGAATTCGGAGTCACGTTGCCCGCGCTCCGTTCCAGCCGAAGGTCCCAAGCTCTCGTCTTGCCTCGGCAATGTGCGATGTGGCTGAGCCGGAAGCTCTGTCACGTCTCTTATCCGGAACTCGGGACCTTCTTCGAGCGGCAACATTCGTCGGTCATTCATGCCGTCCGAAAGCTCGAAGCGCGGCTCGACAAGGAACCAGCTTTGCGGCAACGGCTGGCTCGGCTGGAAGGACTCTGTCGATAAGTTGTTGGTCGTCTGTCGAGAATGGATAGCGACTCAACATCAGCCGGGATGGCGCCGCAAACTTGTCGATCAGACAGCTTGAAATCACCTCTTTTCGACACGCTGAAACGACCACTCCACACGTTGCCAACAGCCACTTTAGCTCGTTGTGAGAACGTAAGTTTTTCGCTACCTTTCCGCTCCGTTTCCGCCTGCGATTTTCCCAACAAAAATAGCCTTCTCTGATACGACGACTGCTTTCTTAAAGAACTTTTAGAAGAAGCTTGTCATACCTCTCTCCAGCTTCCTTCCCAAGCGAGTGAATCATGAAGTTGCATTGCCATCGTCCCACCTTAGCGACAGCGTTTCAGATCGTCAGCGGCGTCGTGCCATCACGGACTCCTAAAGACATTTTGCGGAATGTGAAGCTGCAAGTCGGGGGTGGCAAAGCGACGCTGGTAGGTACCGATCAGGAGATTGGTATTCGCTACGACATCCCCGGCGTCGAGACCGATTCCGACGGGGAAGTGCTGCTGCCAAAAGACCGGCTCATCGCAATCCTTCGTGAACTGACCGACGACGGGCTGGATCTCGAAGTGACCGAAAAGGCGTTGTGGATTCGGTCGCCCAACAGCGAATTCAAACTCTCGGCCGAAGATCCCGCCGAGTTTCCCCCTGTGCAGGCATTCGATGCCACCAGCTATCACGTCCTCCCGGCCGCCTCGTTCAAAGAGATGATTAAGCGAACGGTCTTCGCGACAGATACCGAAAGCACCCGCTACGCCTTGGGTGGCGTGTTAATGGAGTTAGGAGCCGACAAACTGACGATGGCTGCGACTGACAGCCGTCGCTTGGCGGTGGTTAGTACCGTCAGCAGCACGATTGGTACGATTGAACCACGAGCAACTCAACCAGTCGTCCCCGCGAAAGCATTGAGCCTGATCGAACGCAGCATCACCGAAAACGACCAAGACGTTTACTTGGCGGTGTATCCCAACAGCGTTCTGGTGAAGGTCGGCAGCAGCACGATCTACAGCCGCTTGGTTGAGGGCCGCTTCCCACGTTATGCGGACGTCATCCCATCTGGTGGCGGCTCAGTGATCGACATGTTGGTCTCGCCGTTCTATTCGGCAGTGCGACAAGCACAGATCGTCACGAACGAAGAGAGCCGTGGCGTCGATTTCACGTTCGAGAACGGTGTCTTGCGACTGACAAGCGTTGCCGCAGATATCGGCCAATCGAAGATTGAGTTGCCGATCAGTTACGACGGCACCCCAATCACAATCACCTTTGATCCGCGTTACATCTCCGATTTCCTCCGCATTCTCGATGCTTCCACGTCCGTGAAGTTGCAACTCACTGATGGCGAAAGTGCAGCAGTCCTCCGCACCGATGACGGTTACACCTACGTCATCATGCCACTCGCGCGAGACCGGTAACCTTGGAGTGCGGTGTGTAAGCACCGCTTTGGATTTCCTCGCCGGGACCATTCAGCGGTGCTGACACACCACATTCCAAAGATGACTGACCCGTACAGCGATCTCCGAGGATTCCCCGCCGAGAAATCGGTTGAGCCGCAACACGTCGGCAAAGTGCTCTCGGAACTGATCGCACTCAAAGGTCTAGCACGAGTCCACGGCAGTCAGCAGTTGCAACAAGCTTGGCAAACTGTTGCCGGTGAAGAAATCGGACGCAGATCGAGAGTGATGGAGCTGACTCGCGGCGTGTTGCAAATTAGCGTCGGTAGTTCAGCGGTACTCAATGAACTGGCTGGATTTCACAAACAATCGTTGCTCGTAAATCTGCAACAACAATTTGCACATCTGAAAATTCGAGAGATCAAGTTCAAACTCAAGACGGACCTGAAGTAAAGAACCAGACCCCACCGAGCTAGCCTCGGTGGCTCGCGGGCTTTTGCACTACTGCGGAACTCACAAGTAGCACAAACCCGGTGACGGAGCCTCAAGGAATTTATGAGCGATCAACCCATCGAACCGACCCCTGATAGCTACGACGAAACGCAGATCCAAGCCCTCGAAGGGATCGAAGGCATTCGCCACCGGCCGTCCATGTACATCGGCGACACGACCGGTCGCGGCCTGCATCACCTGGTCTACGAGGTCGTCGATAACAGCATCGACGAAGCGGTCAACAAATACGCGACGACAGTCTCGGTGAAGATCAACGCCGATGGCAGCGTCACCGTCATCGACGATGGCCGCGGCATCCCGGTCGGACGCATGGCCGATCAAGCGGGTAAGTCCGCACTCGAAATCGTGTTTACGAAAATCCATGCCGGCGGAAAATTCAATCGAGCCGGCGGCTACAAAACGGGAACCGGTGGCCTGCACGGAGTCGGCATTACCGCCGTGAATGCACTCAGCGAATGGCTGGAAGTCGAAGTCCGCCGCGAAGGCCATGTCTGGACGATGGAGTTTGCTCGCGGCGAAGTCGTTCACGACGTGCAGAAGATCGGCAAGAGCGACTCGACTGGCACGAAGGTGACGTTCTCCCCCGATCCGCAGATCTTCCCCGAGACCAAGTTCACCTACGACGTGCTGCACAAGCGGCTGCAAGAGTTGGCGTTCCTCAACGCCGGAGTCGTCATCCGCATCCTCGACGAGCGTACGAATCAAACCGACGAGTTCTGCTACAAGGACGGCTTACTGGAGTTCGTGAAGTTCCTCAACCGTACCGACAACCCGCTGCATGCTGAAGTCATCCACGTCAAAGGTGACCACGAACACGTCACGGCCGACGGTATCAAACAGATCCTCGGTATCGAGATCGCACTGCAATACAACGACAGCTCGTCCGACATCGTCCGCTGCTACGCCAACAACATCTACAACCCGGACGGTGGCACGCACCTCACCGGCTTCAAGACCGGCCTGACACGCGCGCTCAATAACTACGGCAAAAAGAACAACATCTTCAAGGACTTCACACCAACCGGCGACGACTTCCGCGAGGGCCTCACTGCCGTTGTCGCTGTTCTGGTTCCTGATCCTCAGTTCGAAGCGCAAACGAAAGTCAAACTCGGCAACAGCGAAGTCGAAGGAGCCGTCTCATCGATGATTGGCGACGGACTCAGCCGCTTCCTTGAAGAGAACCCACAGACCGCCAAGACCATCCTGATGAAAGGCATGATCGCGGCGGAAGCTCGTGAGGCTGCCCGCAAAGCAAGGGAACTCGTCCGCAACAAGAAGGGTGGCCTGACCACGGGCGGACTCCCAGACAAACTCCGCGATTGCCGCAGCCGAGACCTCAACCTCAGCGAGCTTTACCTCGTGGAAGGTGATTCGGCCGGCGGCTCCGCCGACACAGGCCGTGACTCCAACACGCAGGCGATCCTCCCGCTGCGTGGCAAGATTCTGAATGTCGAAAAGGCGGTCCTCACGAAAGTCCTCGACAACATCGAGATCGGCAACATCTTCAAAGCGGTGGGAGTCCCACCAGGCGCAGAACTCGAAGACGTCCACAAGCGCCGCTACGGCAAGTTGATCCTGATGACCGACGCCGACGTCGACGGCAGCCACATCCGCACGCTGCTACTGACCTTCATCTTCCGGCACCTCCGCAAGCTGGTGGAAAACGGCTGCATCTACATCGCTCAACCACCACTCTTCAAAGTCGAGCAACGGAGCAAAATCCGCTACGTCCAATCCAACGAACAAATGATGGGCGAGCTGATCGACATTGGCCTCAATGAGAGTGTTGTCGTCCTAGAAGACGGCTCCCGCATTGAAACCGAGAGTCTCCACAAGCTGGTCGCGCTCATACGCCGCCTGGCTGACCCGCTGGAAACAATGGAACGCCGCGGCATCGACCTGCGTCACGTCGCCACGCATCACCTCTCTTCCGACGGCAGCCTGCCGCGCTTCCGAGTCTTCGTCGGCAAAGACCAGCATTGGTTCTTCGTCAAAGAAGACCTCGACAAGTTCCTCGCCTCCGAAGAACTTCGCCGAGGCGAAGAGTTCACGATTGCCGCCGCCGAATCCGCCGTAGGGCAGGCTGCTAGCCTGCCAACAACCACCGACACCGACGGCCAGCACAATCTCAAAGCCATCAAAGACGGCCACCTGCAAATCGTCGACCTCCACGAAGTCCGCTCCATCAACGAGACATTGAAAGAGCTGAAGACCTTCAATCTCGCCATGAAAGACCTGCTCTCCGCCGGCAACCGCAACGGCGAGCCGTACTACCCCTTCCACATCGACAACCCCGCCGGCGGCATCAAGCTCACCAGCATCCGCGAGCTAATCCAATCACTCCGCAAGCTCGGCGAGAAAGGGAAGAAGATCACCCGCTTCAAGGGCCTCGGCGAAATGGACGCCGAAGAATTGTGGGCGACTACGATGAACATCGAAACGCGCACGCTCCTGAAAGTCACGATGGAAGACGCCGCCGCCGCCGATGAAATGTTCCGCGTCCTCATGGGCGACGCCGTCGAACCTCGCCGCGAATTCATCGAGAAACATGCCCTCGACGTCAAAGACTTGGACGTGTAGAGCGGCACTTTTGGTTTGGGACACAATTCCTGTCATTTGGGACACAATACTTGGCCAAGTGAGACACAATACTTGGCCGGAAATCACACAGCCGCAGTGATGCGCAGTTTGATTGGAAAAGTCGGCTGTCTGCGGAATCTCTGATGGCTAAAGAAATTGGACGGAGCGCCCGGGGTTGTTCCGGGCGCTCCGTCTTTGATTTTGTGGACAGGGATTTCGTCAGCGGCGACGTCGTCGCCAACGGCAACCGGCACGGAAGCCTCCAGCGCTGCCCAGTCGTTTGCCGGACTTAAAGGCCCAAGACGCAAGAAACACCAGCAGGCCAAGGATGATCAGACTTTCCAAAGGAACCTCCTTGTGAAGAGGTTGAACGAAGATTCTGGACCGCGACCATGGGTTACACGAGCGCGGTGGAATCGGTGGTCGGGGGCGGTATCAGCCAGTGATCGCGAAGCCAAGCGACTTCTGCGTTCAGCGCGTCGCTTCGACGAGGGAACGGCCCCAAGCGGGAACCACCGACGGGGGACATGTCGGCGAACCACTGGCCAACGAGATCAGGTTCAACATGCGAACCGCGCTGAACGTGGACCGATCCCAGCGAACTCAGATCGAGCGATTCGTTGTAGAGGCAGCGGACGTCGCCGACCGGCGTGATGACGAGTTGCATCAGGCCGCCTCCTGCACCGGAATCGCACCCGTCTGCCGAAGAAGATTACGGCGCGGCCGATCAACCAACAGGCCATCGAAGACTGGTTGCAGTTGGTTCAATTCCGCAGCGACGGACTCGCGGAGGACACGATTCTCACGGAGTGATTGCGGCTGAACGCCGTTCACGAGATCTTCGACCTGTGACACGAGAGTGTCGAGTTGCTCGTTCGATCGCACGTTCATCCGTCGGAACCGGTCGAAGAACTCTGTCAACTTCGAGACGACGGTGTCCCGAAAGACTTTCGGTTTGCCATCCTCGGTCCCGCTGAGCCGGTCGGTCAGATGGGTGACGAGTTGCGACAGTTCGGCGAGGAGTGCCTGCTCGGCCAATTGCAGAGCTTCATCAAATCGTGCGGAAACGCGGCGGCACTCCTGTTCGTAGAGTTCCGGATTGAGCTGTCGCAGGTAGTCCGGTGGCTCGATCGACGGGAAATCCCACTCGACGGCAAATAATCCGCTCAGCGAAGCCGGGTAATCCGACAAATTGAACAACCGACCGAGTCGTTGTTGCGCAGCGGTTCGCAGTTCGGCATATCGACGGTCGAGTTGTTCGACCGCTTCGGACAGTTCGCCGCGCAATGCAGTCAGTTGTGTGTCGAGTCGCTCAATGTCGTCGCGTCGAATCAATCGAATGGCGGGTTCGGGGTACGGCAACGAGAGTCCCTTCCACACGGATTGAATGCGACCGCGAACGCAGCTGACCGCACCGTAGGCCGGATGCCGGGTGTCGAGCAACTTTTTGCCGGCACTCAAAAACTCGCCAGCGGCCCCGAATGCTTCGGCGGCTTCGGCCTTTTGCTGGGGGCTGAGGGTTTTGCGAACGCCGAACCATCGCAGACTCAATCGCACGGCGGCCGTGCTGGATTGCAGTCGTTCGGCGGGAGAAGTCCGACGCGAGGTCGGAGACGATTGGCTCATGGGATGAAGACCTCCGGTGGAGTCAGAAGGTGAAGGTGTTCAATTGAGAGACGAATCGCGCACGACTTTTCGAGAGGAGCGCGACGAAGCGGCGGACGATTTCTGGTAGATGCCAGCACGAGTGGCATCGAGGCAGCGACCGGACGCCCAGGTGCGGAGACGATCGACAGATTCACTGGCCGTCACGGCGACGGGGACGATGTTTCGTGCGGCCTCGGTCAGTGGGAGATCGAGCAGCGCGGCGAGCCGACAGCATGAGCGAATCTCCGCGCCGGTCCACGACTCGTCGGTCGGTAACTTCTGCTCGCGATCCAGATCGAAGGTTTCGAGGTACAGATTCCAAATCGCCCGTCGTTCGTCGCGATTTGGCAGATCGAGAAAAAACACTCCGTCGAATCGCTCCGCGCGAGAAAACTCCGGTGGCAACTTCGAGGCATCGTTTGATGTGGCGATGACGAACACATCGGAGGTTCGGTCATTCAACCACGACAGGAATGTTCCAAAGAGCCGAGCACTCACGCCGCTGTCCGTTTGACCGGAGCTGGCCACGCCGCTGAGCGCCTTCTCGACCTCATCGAGGAACAAGACCGCCGGAGCCATCGCATCGGCGATGCGCAAGGCTTGGCGGATGTTCCGTTCGCTCTCGCCGACAAGGCTGCCCATCAGCGAGCCGACATCGAGTGTCAATGTCGGCCGACCGGTTTCATTGCCGAGAGCTTTGGCGAAGGCGCTCTTTCCGGAGCCGGGAACACCCAGCAACAAAACTCCGCGCGGGCGCACGCCTGCGCGACGAACACCGTAGCGAAGAGCGCGGCAGCAAAACGCCTTCAGGGACTCCAAGCCGCCGAGTTGATCGAAGGCTTCTTGACCGCGATACAATTGCATCAGGCCGCTCTTTTTGAGCATTCCACTTTTGAGTTCCCACAACACGTCCGGTCGCAGCGCGTTGTGGCGGACGAGCGAGAGACTGAAGGCAGACTCGGCTTCGTAGCGTGTCAAGCCGGCGGCGGCATCGAGCAGTGCGTCCAATGGTGGGCCGGAAGGGAGGTCGCCGTCTTCCGTCGCGACGCCGCGCGCCAAGTCGAGGAGTTGTTCGCGAGTAGGTAGGTCATGCTCGACAATGACGAACAGTTTCTCCAATTCGATCGGCACTTGAATGACGGGAGCGAGCACCACGAGAAACAGTCGCGATTGCTTGCCGGTGACGAGCAGGTTGTGCAGGGTTTAAACGATCTCAGCGTTTTGCAGGAAACGGTGGAAATTCTTCAGCACGATCACGGTCGTGCTGTCCGGCGCGATCAGCGACGGCAGGGAACGCAGGACCGCGAGCGGGTCTTTGGTCGGTGCGGCGGCGGAGTCGTTCGCGAGTGCCAGACCCCGATCGACGTCCCAGGCGGCGAATCGCCATTGGTGAGCGTGACAGAGTCGCGCGATGTCGAGCGCTGCGTCTTCGTGCTCGAACGATTGAATCCATAACCCGGTGAAACAGGCGCGGATCAGTTCGTCGAGGCGAGTGGTCAAAGTCATGGAGCCTCCGTGGGAGGTGGATTGGGTGGATCATGTGGGAAGTCCGTCGCCGAACGGTCGTCGTTGTCGGACTCCGTCGGCGGAACGAGAAAGTCGAAAGGGTTGTCGTTGAACAGCATGGCAAGCGGGACGAAGCCGATCTCTCCACGCGGCAGCCGATTGGCGGCACACAAAACGGCGATGGGTTCGCCAGTGTCCCGATGTCGGCAGTCCATGAGCGCGAGGTCATTATTCAATGCCGCTTGCCGGAGCGTGTCGAAATTGGTTCGATGGCCGGGAAGCAAAGACATTGGTCAGCCTCCCGCTTGTTGAGTGGCGTGTTCGCTGACGCGCTCGACGGCGGATTCGTAGAACTCGGAAGTGCGTTGATCTTGAACTATGCGGCCGAGGGCTTGTTCCAGAAAACGGCTGGCCTGTTGGCATTGTTCGCCGGAGAAGCCGCGAGTTTCGAGGATCGTTTCGCCGTTCGGACGCACGAGGATTTCGATGGTCTTCATAACGCACCTCCGACATTGACGGTCAATTTGATTGAGCCATCGGTCAGCGGCTGTTCGTAAACTTCAAAGCCTTGGCGACGCGATTCGATGTGCGTTTTCTCAACCGCATACATTTGGAAAAAGCGGTCGAGATGCACGCGGTCGCCCCAGAAGCAGTAAACATAAAACGCGCCAAGTAAACTGCTGTGACGTCTTGCCCAAATTTCCGTTATTGTCTGTTTCTGCATTTTTGAACCTTGCTAATTGGTACGAGGCCCATCGCCACACGACTCAAGGAGGAAAGTCATGCGAGATCGGCAGGAAGGATTTTTTTTCCGCCGGAACTGACGCCCAGCCAGCGGATCGCCCTGAACCGCCTCTGGGAGAGGTTGCGTCCGGAAGATCGTCAGCGAACGCTCCAGGTGCTCGGTCGAATTGTCGGACAACGGCTTCAGCTTCCTCCAATCGTCGGGGAGGAGCATCATGAAGACCGCTGAGACAACTGTTCCCGCGCCGCTGAGCGGATCGTTGAACCGCACGAATTCGCCGAAGGTTCTGCCAGGCCACCTGGAAAAGCTCGCCATCGTGTATGTGCGGCAGTCTTCGCCCACACAGGTTTTGGAACATCGCGAGTCCACGGCACGGCAGTATGGTTTTGCCGACCAGGCGGTCGCTTATGGCTGGCCGCGTGAGCGGGTTCTGATCATCGACGAAGACCTGGGGAAGAGTGGTCGGACCGCTGAAGGCCGAAGCGGCATCCAGCGGCTGATCACCGAAGTGACATTGGACCACGTCGGCATGGTGCTTGGCCTGGAAATGAGCCGCCTGGCTCGTTCCTCCAGGGATTGGCATGCCTTCTTTGAAATGTGTGCCGTTTTTGGCACGCTCATCGCCGATGCCGACGGCGTCTATGATGGCCATGACCCCAACGACCGGCTGCTGCTGGGTCTCAAGGGGATCATGAGTGAAATGGAATTGCACCTCATGCGCAATCGCCTGGAACATGGCCGGGACCATAAGGCCCAGCGGGGTGAGCTGTTCTTCAGCGTGCCGGTGGGTTATGTGATCTTGCCGACAGGAGAAGTCGACTTTGATCCCGATGAGCAGGCCCGGGAGGTCATCCGGTTCGTCTTCGATAAGTTCGAAGAATTGGGCACCGTCTATGGACTGTTTCACTGGCTGATTCGCAATGACATTCGGTTGCCCATCCGGCCCCAGAGGGGAGCGAAGAAGGGACAACTGGACTGGCGTCGCCCCAGCATTTGCACTTTGGCGAACGTGCTCGCGCATCCGATCTACGCGGGCGCTTACAGCTTTGGTCGTCAGTCGGCTGATCCAAAACAGAAGTTGTCGTCCACGAAATATCGACCGCGCGTGCCGATGGAAGAGTGGAAAGTGCTGCTCAAAGACCGGCTGCCCGCATACATCAACTGGGAGCGTTATCTGCAAAATCGAGAGCGGATCAAGCAAAATAGGAATCAATTCGATTGCCAAGGGGCGCCCCGTTCTGGCGTCACGCTGCTTTCGGGATTGCTCGTCTGTAGTCATTGCGGCCGACGGATGCGCACCCTCTATCATGCCCATGGCAAAGCCCAGTATGACTGCAACCATCGAGAACTCACCGGCCTGGAACCGCGCTGTCCAGGACTGGCAGCGCGGGCCGTGGATGATCTGATCGCCCAGCAGGTCTTACGTGCGCTCGAACCCGCAGCCATCGAACTGAGCATCCAGGCCCAGTCGGACGTCGAGCAGGAACGTCAGCGACTCGAAAAACACTGGCAGCAACGGCGTCAGCGATCGCGCTACGATACGGAGTTGGCCGAGCGACGCTACCAAGCGGTTGATCCCGAAAACCGTCTGGTGGCGGGCACACTGGAAAAACGCTGGGAGGAATTACTCATCCAGGAGAAGCAACTCCAGGAGGAATATGACCGCTTCCGGAGTCAATCGCCGATCGGTCTCAGCGCGGAAGAACGGGCACGGATCACCGCCCTCGCATCAGACATACCAGCCTTGTGGAACGGGTCAGGCACAACCAACGTCGATCGGAAGCAGATCGTGCGGTGCCTGGTCGAATGTGTCACGGTTCAATTGAGTGCCAACAGCGAGTTCGCTGGAGTGACGATTCATTGGGCCGGCGGTTATGAGAGCCGGCATGAGATCGTTCGCCCTGTGCGACGATACGAACAACTCCGCGACTTGAAGCCGTTGCTTGACCGCGCCCAAGAACTGCGTGCCAATGGCCAGACCGTAGGCCAAATCGCCGAGCAACTCAACAAGGAAGGATTCCACACTCCAACAGGCCGAGGGCAAATCCAAGCCCCGATGGTCAACAAACTCCTGCAACGTCAAGGCGTCGTTACCGACGAGCGTGCGAACCACGGACTGCTCGGCGAGCACGAATGGTGGCTTTCCGATCTTGCTGACGAGTTGCAGACGCCCCGTTACAAACTCCAGGGGTGGGCGCTCCGCGGCTGGATCCAGGGTCGGAAAACGCCGATCCAAAGCTGCTGGATTCTGTGGACCGACGAGGAGGAACTCCGGAGATTGCGCGCATTGATCGAGAGGAGCCAACCCGGAAAAAATCGTCAGGCCAGCGACCTGAAACGACCGAAGAAACGGCCAGAAACTGGCTGATTCCAGGCCATCTCGCCGCATGGCCCCGTTGGTCATGTGGCGATCCGTACCACAATGCTGCCGTCTTGACGGGCTTGCTCAGTGACGGAGTAGCCCTTCTTCCTGGCTTCCGTTTTTGCTTTCTCAACGGCATACATTTGAAGCAGGTGCCCCAGTTTTTCTGGATCACCCCAGCGCCCCTCGTAGTTATCGTACTGGATGGATCCGTCAGCCGTATCAACGACGACGGAGTATCGCCAGCCGGGGAGATTGACGGACAATCCCGTCGCATCGCCGCTGAACAATCGGACGTTGCCATGGACGGGTGCAGCCAGTCCGAGCCTGCAGCAAGCCGCTGTGAGCGCTTCAGTATCGTAAACTTTGGTTGCAATCGAGACGATGTGTGACATTGGATTCCCCTGTTTGGTCCTTTAGCAAGTAAGCCGACACACTTCACAATGGAGGTCGTATGCCTAACCCTTCCACCGGCCTTGAAAGTTGTCGAACAACACTTGGCCTGAATCGGTTTGGCACACGACGGAATATCGCCAGCCGTGTAATTGCACGATCCAGCCGGTTGCTTCTTGAGTGAATAGCTGAGCCGCCCCAAAGGTTGGCTCGGCCAATTGCAAACGTCGGCACGCGGCCGACACAGCGGCCGGATCGCGCACCTCGGTCTTGATGACAACAACGTGAGACAATTGGATCTCCTTATTCAAAACGAGTTGAATCAAGCCGGTCATCCGAATCGTCATTCGGATGGTGCGGCAGCATCGGCGCGGAGTTGGCTGGGGGCAGCGAGGCCAATGGCGGCGGCACGAGGACTTGTGACTCGCCAGCGACTTCGAGGACCAAGAAGTCTTCGAGTTCCTCGGCTCCGGTCTCTTTGGAGAGTCCACGCAGCAAGTAGACGCACACGGCCAATGCCGCGCCGCTCAGCAGCAAACCGGCAATTCCCTGGAAAGCAGTCGCCAACAGCGGAACTCGCTCGCGTGCCTGGGCAACCTCTTTGCGGTCCGCATCAAGGGAATCACGTTGGCGGCCGAGTTCGTGTTGGTCAGTTTGCAGATCGTGTTGCAGCGCCACCAACTCCTGCCGAGCCTTCGTGTCGGCCTCGACCAGCGTTCGAGCGGCTTCAGCGTTTTGCAAAGCCTGTTCTTGCAGTTGCTCCACTTGCTGCTGTTGCCACTGGCGGAGCTGTCGTTCGTCGCTGCACCCGATCATCAGGAATGGCAGCAACAGGACAATCGGGACGATCACACGCATGAGTGGGCCTCCTGAAATGAATGAGCCGCACCACGAGGCGACGGAGCGCTCGCTGCAAGCGCACTTGGTGAACCAACGCCAACAACGTCACCACCAACGCCACCGTCAGCAGCGCAATGGAGAGAAACAGTTCCATCCAGTTCCTTTCACAAAAGTGCAGAGCAATCCAGCGGAGAGATTCGACCGCTAGACGCGATCGACTCTCCGAGTCGTGAGACGGCCCGACAAACGCTGCTCCCTCCGCGATCATGCGGCGCGGACAGCGGATCGTGATGGCAGCTTTTCAGCACGCGGCGAGGCAGTGGCGACGCGGATCGCCTGCTCTGTCGCCTTCTCCGCGAGCAGCTTGGTGAGCCGAAGTTCGACGTCATCGCGGTGGCGATGCCAATCGAATGGCTTGCGCAACGGGGCCAGCGCGGCGAGCAACGAATTCGACATCGCTTCCGGCACCGATTCGCAGGGGATGCGCTCCGCTGGGCAGGCTCGCCACTGTGCCGGCCAATGCAACACATGCAACAACAGCACGCCACTCACGGCATGGACACCAACGAGGTGTTGCGTCTCAGACAGGACGACGTGACCAATGCCCCATTCTTCGGCGCGAGCCAGCACCGTCACGGCCTGAACGTAGAGAGAACCGGCCAGCGAATGCGTCGGTACCAGAAACAGCGACCGCCCCGACAGCAACGACCAATCGACGCGAGACTCCGGCAACAGATGCTCGATGTGGATGGTCTGGTCATCGAGCGGACGCAGACGCGCGAGGTCTTTGTCGGACAAGACAACCTGCTCGCAAGGAGAGACTTCGAACGCTTTCGCGATTTGGTCAGCGCTGAGCGAACCATGCTGCGGGCAATTCTTGACCTGCTGAATCCGGCTCCCGCAGCCGGCGTGAACTTGATGCAAGAGTCCGTCGCGTTGTACGGCCGCCGAATAACCCTTCACTGGCACGCTTATCGGTCCGAGTTGCAGTACTCCAGACCAACTGCTGCGCGCCACTGGCGGTACAGTTGTGGGATTGGGGAGGGCATTCGCCGGCGAGTCATTGGCCGACGCGACGGTGGCTCGCGGTTGCGATCGAGCGTTTCGCCGCGAGATTGTCCGGCCCCGTGCGGCAGTTCGAAGACGTATGCAGGTTGCGGTCACGTGGATTCTCCAATACCAGGGGAATAACAGCCTGTTGAAAAAGCCGTCGTTGGGTTGACGTGTGTGACAGGGCGCTATGATCTGCGACCTTGAGGGACTCTCGAGCAGGAGGAGCTGGGAATGGCGATGGGACATTGGCAGACGGAGCAGCAGCAAGAGTTTTGG
>SXKJ01000085.1 GCA_005778115.1 Planctomyces sp.
CGAGCGGGGCGGCGTCAGCCCCCCGGTTTGATCTCGATACACCGGGGGGCTGACGCCGCCCCGCTCGCCTGAATCGTTTTTTGTTTGCGGCTAAAGGCCGCCTTAAGAAAGGCCCCCCATGAAGTGGTTTGGATTGCTGCTGACGTCTGCCGGATTGCTGTCGTGGACTTTGGCATTTGGTCAGGCTCCTGATTCTTCGGCGAAGGCCAAGCCCAAGGCTCAAAAGGCGAAGTCCAATCGGCCGACGGTGGTGGGGCCGTCCATCAAAGGGAACAAGGCGACGCCGATCGACCGCATCAAGGCGCTCAAAGATTTTCAGGTCGAGCTGCTGTATTCGGTCCCCGGAGCCGATCAGGGGTCGTGGGTGAATCTGTGCGTCGATAACAAGCAGCGCATTCTCGTCAGCGATCAGTACGGCGGTTTGTATCGGTTCCCCGCGCCGCAGCCGGGACAGCCGCTCGATCCGCAGAGCATCCAAAAGGTTCCCGCCGATATTCGCGCGGTGAACGGCATGGTGTGGGCGTTCGATGCGCTCTACGTCGGAGTCAATGACTACGAGAAGAAGATCCCCAGCGGGCTGTATCGGCTGACCGACAGCGACGGGGACGATCAGCTCGACAAAGTCGAACTGCTACGCGACATCACGGCCAACGGCGATCACGGAGTCCATGCCGTCTTGCCGACTCCCGATGGCAAAGCGTTGTTCCTCGTTTGCGGCAATGGCGCGAAACCGACTGCGATGGCCGCGACATCGCCGGTCCCCGCGATCTGGGGCGAGGACCATTTGCTGCCGCGCATGCCGGACGGCCGCGGCTTCATGCGCGATGTCATGGGACCGGGCGGGATCATCTATCGAGTCTCTCCGGACGGTCAGACGTTCGAAGCGGTGGCCTCCGGCTTTCGCAACATTTACGACGCGGCGGTCAACAGTGACGGCGAGTTATTCACTTACGACGCCGACATGGAATACGACTTCAACACAAGCTGGTATCGCCCGACGCGAATCAACCATGTCGTTAGCGGTGCCGAGTTCGGCTGGCGGAACGGAGCGGGCAAGCGACCTGAGTTCTATCCCGACAACTTGCCGGCCACGCTCAACATCGGTCCCGGCTCGCCAACGGGCATGACCTTCGGCTACGGCGCAAAGTTCCCAGCGAAGTATCAGCAGGCGTTGTTCTCGCTAGATTGGAGCTGGGGCAAACTCTACGCCGTGCATCTGACACCCAGCGGCTCGACCTACACCGCGACGAAGGAAGAATTCGTGACCGGTGCTCCGCTGCCGATCACCGACGCGATCATTCATCCGGGCGACGGCGCGATGTACTTCACAATCGGCGGCCGCCGCGTGCAGTCCGGGCTGTATCGCGTGACGTACTCCGGCAAAGAATCGACGGCGCTGGTGAGCGGCAAGGCGCTAGCCGCCGGTTCGCAGCAGGCATCACCAACCGGGCCTGCGGGTAAAACACCGGCGGCTAGCGCCTTGCCGCTCACGAAAGAGCTGCGTGCCATTCGCCACAAGCTCGAAGCCTTTCATGGAAAGCAAGACCCGCAAGCCGTCGCCGTGGCCTGGCCGTACCTGGCGAACAACGACCGCTTCATCCGCTGGGCCGCCCGGACCGCCATCGAGCATCAGCCGGTCGCGAGTTGGGCCGACAAGGCGCTCGCCGAGCCGGATGCCGCGACGCGAGTCGAAGAATTGCTGGCGCTCGCGCGGGCGGCCGGCGTCTGCCCGCAGCACCGCACGAAGGACTCTCCGCCCGTCGATGAGGGTCTACGTGCGAAGCTACTCGATGCGTTGTTGAACGTCGAATGGAGCAAGCTCGACAACGAGCGCCGCTTGACGCTGGTCCGCACGATCGAAATCACGTTAAACCGCTTCGGCCGGCCCGATGACGCACGAGTCGCGAAGCTGATTGCAAAGCTCGATCCGGTCTTTCCCGCACCGACACGTGAACTCAACTGGCTGCTGTGTGAGACGCTGGTCTTTCTTCAGTCACCGAATGCCGCCGCCAAGGGGCTTGCACTGATCGCGAACGCTCCGACGCAAGAAGAGCAGATTGAATACGCACGCTCGCTGCGAATGCTCCGCGCCGGCTGGACGATCGAACTGCGAACCGCGTACTTCGAGTGGTTCCTCAAGGCGGCGAACTTTCGCGGCGGTGCGAGCTTTGAAAAGTTCATCGAGTTCATCCGCACGGACGCCGAGGCCACGCTCACCGAAACCGAGAAGACCGCACTAGCCGAAGTGCTCGCCAAGAAGCCGGAGAAGAAATCGGCAATCGAAAGCCTCAGCGCGATCTTCGCCGGCCGCAAGCCGACGGACTGGAAGCTCGACGAACTCTCGGCGGCGACGCAGACCGGACTGAAAGTCCGCAACTTCGAGAACGGCCGCAAAATGTTTGCCGCCGGCGCGTGCTTCACCTGTCATCGCTTCGGAAACGAAGGAGGCATGACCGGCCCCGACCTGAGCGCCGCCGGACGCCGCTACTCGCCGCATGACTTGCTCGACCAGATCATCAATCCCAGCAAGGTCATCAACGAACAATTCTCCGCCGTCACCATCGTCACCGATTCCGGTAAGTCTTACTCCGGTGTCGTCGTCAATCTCAGCGGCGACTCACTGACACTCAACACAGACCTGACCGATCCGAATCTGCGGGTGACCATCGACCGCAAGCAAATCGAAGAGATGGAGCCGTCCAAGATCTCGCCGATGCCCGCCAACCTGCTGGGCCTGCTGACGAAGGACGAAGTGCTGGACCTTCTGGCCTATGTGCTCAGCGGTGGCGAGCCGACGCATGAGTTCTTCAAAAGGTAGACGTGGACTGACAGCTTGGTGATGAGCAGGTCCGTGACGTCCCGCGTTAGCCACTGATCTGAAACGAATAAACTTTCGCGGCCCGCAGATGAAGCCTCAACCGCACGGTCTGGCCTCGCAAGGTGGATAAGTCGGTGTGTTTCTTCCATTGAGGTTGCCAGCGGAGTTCATCCAGTTTCGTCGCGGTCACGACCTCGTTGCCGGAGAATCCGGGCAACGGCCGGCCGGTCTCGTCGAGCACTTCAACCGACACTTCGCCTCCGTGCGCATCGATGTTGATATGCAGCTTGCCCCCCTCGAGCTTGAACGGCTTGGTCTCGACGGTTCCTTCGATGTCACCGGCACTGAGCCCGACGAATCCGTCGAGCCGCAGCGTCGCCAAGCCGATCGCGTGTTTGCGTTCGAACTTGACTTGCTCGTTGCCATGCCGCTCGTTCGCCCCGGCGTAGTAGATCCAGTGCTTGTCGGCATGAGTCACGATCGTGGACGCGTGCAGGAGGAGGTCTTTGTCGAAAGCACCGTCCGGGCCGCGAGGGACCAGTGGTTGGCCGGTGTAGACCCAGTGCATGTCCCACGCGTCTCCGTCGCGGCTGATCGCGATGTAGAAATTCATCACATCCCGTTCGTGACGTTGGCGCGTGTCGGTCACCTGGCCTTCGCTCACGTCGCCCGGATATTCGTAGACCGATAGCAAGGCGAAATAGATGCCCTGATAGACCCAGCAGGTCGTCGCGTAGATCTGCCGGCGCTGAGCTTCGCTCTTTCCCTCTTTGTCAAAGATCCATTCGCGCACCAGCGTCCAATTTGCCGGATTCGTTTTCGGCGCGGGGTTGGTCATGCTGCGAGTCCCTCGTAGCTCGGTCGAACCACCCGCCGTGCCAAAGTCGGTGCGTGTGAAGAGCCGATAGGTTTTGGCTTCGGCATCCCACAGGATCTGGTTGTAAGTGTCTGCCGCCCGTTTGGTGACAGGCTTGCCGTCGTGGTACGGAGTCCAACGAATCCCATCGGCCGAATGTGCAATTCCGGCAGCCATTCCCGGCGCGTCGTAACCCGCTTTGAAACGGTGCCGCGGATCGGTCTCGGCTGAGTCGATCTCAACGGCCAACGTGTAGTCACCCGCGAAGTTGATTCCTGTGAGGTCCGCTCGCTTGGCGAATTTCAGACCGTCCAACGATTCCGCATAACCGAACCCACTCGTTCCTGGCTTGCGAAACCAGAGTTTGAACTTCCCTTCGTCATGCAGAACGGAGCCGTAGAACCAGCCGTCGGTGAAGATCGGTTTCCCATCGTTGGCCTTGGTGACCTGTCCCAGCACGCGAGTCACCCGTTGCTTCTCAGCAACCACGAAGTCATCCACGAACAACTGCTTGCGGACTCCGACGTCCACCGGTTTCGCATCTGATCTATCGGCGAGTTCGTCGGCACGAACGGAGAGGACGATCGACAACATCATCGCAGCCAGCAACAGCTTCATTTCCAATCCTCCAAATTCATGCGGCAGTTTTGAAAGGGGTCAGACCTGTCACCGCGGGCCGCCGGGGTTGATGCCGGTGGGTTGGGGCATCTCTTCGGTGATGATCTTCCAGGACGCACCCATCTCGCGCATGGCTCGGAAATCGCGGGGCTGGTAGGTGATGTTGAGATGCGGCGTCGGCACGAGCTTGTGTTGCTCGAAACGCGAGTCCATCGCGGCGGCCAACATGCCCGTGACCAACAGCGTGCGTTCGACGGGGTACGGAGCTTGCTTGTCGCGGATGTGAGTTTGCATGGCGTGCGACAGTGCTTTGAACAGATTGCGGTTCTCCCACGGGCCGACGCAGAAGCTGGTTGCCAGTGGCTCCGGTTGGCCGGCGAGCCGGCAGGCGAAGCACCAGCGAGTCGAAACATTGCCGATCCGTAGTACGGTGGCTCGTAGTCCGTCGCGGTACTTGATGAGGATCGCGTGGACCGGATGCTGCTTACCGTCGGCTGGTTCGATGAAATCCTGGAGCCGCCCGACACTCTTGCCTGCCTCGGCTCGCATCGCCGCTTCTGCCAAGGCATAGCTCCAACGTCCGTCAGCGGCGGCTTGCCAGACGGCTTCTCCTTCGAGCAATTGGATTTCGCTCACGCCGGTCTCGCCGCCGCGTCGTGATTCGACTATCGACTGCAACACTTCCAAGCCGTGGAAGTCGTAGACCTCAGGCGGACCGCTGTGGATCGAGATGGCTTCTTCGATCACTGCCTGGTTCGGCATTTCCAACGCGGGACGACGCTGAGCCAACGGCACCGAACTCCCCGCCATGAAAGGAATCTTCATTTCCCGAGCGACTCGCACCATCTCCTCGGCCCAGTCCCAGCGATACGAC
Source organism: Planctomyces sp. (assembly GCA_005778115.1). Lineage (GTDB taxonomy): Bacteria > Planctomycetota > Planctomycetia > Planctomycetales > Planctomycetaceae > SXKJ01. The sequence continues at coordinate 5,167 of SXKJ01000085.1, forward strand.
AGATGCTTATCGTTGAAGAGCGGGACAACGCGGCCGCTTTGCCGGAACACGCTCACGATCTCGTCGAAGAATCGTTTGCGCGGGTACATGATCACCCCGCGGTCGGTCCTGGGATAATGGCCGTGCTCGCCGATCGACAGCACGCCGTCCACCGCCAATTCTTGGCCGCCAAGCCGCAACGATTCAGCGATCGTGGGGAAGATTTGGATGCCGTATTGCTTCGCGACATCGCGGGTCATGTCGCGATCTGACGGAAATTGGTCGACGTAGAGGCTGACAACATCGACTCCCGACTCGGTCAGCTTGCCGTTGAAGTAGTACGGTTCCAGAAAGTTTTCGAGGATCACATGCGCATGGCTGCGATGCGTGAACTCGGTGATGACGGCCGCAACGCGCGGTCGTTTCGCATCTGTGCCGCTGGCCTGTCGAGCGTTTCCACCAGCGGCGAGCGACAACGCACCGGCCGTCGCGCCGAGCCATTCACGGCGATTGAGTCTTGGCGGAGTCCTCATAATTGTTTCAAGCCTTTCGAGTTGGACAGGCTGTCGATGCGATGTGGCGCACGCGGCTCGCGTGCGTCAGGTTGTGATTCACCGTTCGACTTGAGACAACAGCTCGCACGCGAGCCGCGTGCGCCACACATTGAAACGGTCGCAACTCCTCCAGCCAACCGGGAGAGAACATGTATCGTCTGACCTGCCTGCTGATCGCCACACTTTGGCTGCTTGAGTCAACGACCGCATTTTCCGCTGAGACCGCCAAGCCCGCGAGTCCGCCGAACATCGTTTACATCCTGGCTGACGACCTGGGTTGGACCGACACGGCGACCTACGGCAGTCGCTTTTACGAGACTCCCAACATCGACCGACTGGCCGCGCAAGGGTTGAAGCTGACTCGGTACCACAACTGTCAGAACTGCCAGCCGACGCGAGCCGCGTTGATGACCGGCCAATACGGAGCACGCACCGGCGTGTACACGGTCGGCGGTATCGAGCGCTTCAACTGGCAGAGCCGCCCGCTCCGCCCCGTGGACAACGTCCAGCAATTACCGCTCGACCGCGTGACGATCGCGCAGCAGCTCAAGGCTGCGGGGTATGCGACGGCCATGTTTGGCAAATGGCATCTCGGCCAGAACGGCGAGCATCATCCCGGCCGCCGCGGGTTCGACGAGGCGATCGTCACGATGGGCCAGCATTTCGATTTCGGCACGCAACCGAAGGTGGATGTTCCCAAGGGGGTGTACCTCGCCGATTGGCTGACGGACAAAGCGGTCGATTTCATCCAACGCAAAAAGACCGAGCCGTTCTTTCTCTACCTGCCGCACTTCGGCGTGCATTCACCGCACGATGCGAAGCCGGAGCTCATCGAGAAGTTTAAATCGAAGCCCGCAGTCGGTGGCCATCACAGTGCAACGTATGCAGCGATGATCTACAGCGTCGATGAAAGCGTCGGCCGAATCATGCAAACGCTGGAAGTACTCGGCATCGCCGACAACACGGTGGTGATCTTCTCCAGCGACAACGGCGGCGTCGGTGGCTACGCCCGCGAAGGGATCAAGAAGGCGGGCGACATCACCGACAACACACCGCTCCGCAGCGGCAAAGGAAGCCTCTACGAAGGGGGCATCCGCGATCCGTTCGTCGTCCGCTGGCCCGGCGTGACCAAGGCCGGCTCCGTCTGCGACGTGCCCGCGATTCATGTCGATGTTTTCCCGACGCTGCTCGAATTGGCGGGCGCGAAGCGGCCGGAGAATCAAATCCTCGACGGCGAGAGTCTCGTGAAACTCTTCCGCGATCCGAGTGCCTCCTTGCAGCGCGAGGCGATCTATCAGCACTTCCCCGGCTACCTGGGCGCGGGCGACAACATGTGGCGGACGACGCCCGTCGGACTCATTCAAGCCGGCGATTGGAAGCTGATGGAGTTCTTCGAGGACGGACATCTGGAACTCTACAACCTGCGCGACGACATCGGCGAAACCAAAAACCTCGCCGCCGCGATGCCGGACAAGACCAAGGAACTCCACGCGAAGATGCTCGCCTGGCGTGAAGCGGTCAAAGCTCCGATGCCGAAACCGAACAAAGAACTCGCGCAGCCGCCGGCTCAGAAGAAAGCCAAACGCAAAACCAAGGCGGACTGATCCCGAAGACATCTCGCCTCCAGGCGCACTTTGCACTGGCGACGGTTCCTCGACGGTCATCAGAAGCCCAGCGTTTTAGAAAGGCCGGGCTTCTTCATGCGTGGTCAGTTCTTGCGGTTCGTATTAGCCACCGCCAAGACCTGCAACCTCTTGGCCCGCGCGAGTGGCCAGTGCCACCCATAATCCCAAGTCGAGCACTTGGTTCACGAACCGCACCGAGCCATCGCAGAGCAGCAAATTGACGCCGCCGCGATGGTGACTGCGGGCCGAGTAAGCTCCGTCGCCTCCGCCCACCAACCCAGTTCCGGCTTGCATGCAGTCGGGCGTTGACGAGTTCGGGGGCAAGACGTGGTTGTACCAGGTCTGCCGCCAACTGCCGAACAACCATGTTCGGCCAACATAAGAGTCATGCGGCGATGAGGCAGTGACGCTCGCGCAGTTCAGACGTGTGGCCGCAACCGTGCATTGCGGCTGCATGACCTCGGCAACGTCCGACCAGGGATCGTACCGCGTTTGATTGTTGTCGCCGGCAACACGCTCGCTAAACATCGCCGTGTTCGAGAGGCCGTCCTTCATGTCCGTGGGCCGCATCGCTCGGCCATTCACAAACGCTCCCGCGGCATTTCCGGGATCATTGCACACAGCACCTATCTCTGCCGGGAACAAACCGGGACCGGCCCCCAGGCAGGCTCGGTAGTGATTGCCGCCCGGCAGTATCGTGTCGGAAGGGCAAACAAACGCCGACACTGTCGTTGCAAGGGCCACGCTGTCACATGGCTGAACCGGTGGAACACTCAGCAGATCGACCAGCCAGGCGCGCGGCAACGACTCCGGAAGATCCTCGGCCCAATGGCGAAACTCAACACTTCGATGCAGCGGCGACTGGTCCAAAAACGGCAACAGGTGCGCATGCGGTGAAATCGCCGAACGCACATGTCCGTTCGCGCTAATATGCTCGACGGCGGTGTAGGGAAAGGAACCGTGAGTCGATTGGTGAGCCTGAGACGCGACACCGATCTGTTTGAGGTTGTTCACGCACTGGATTCGCCGAGCCACTTCCCGCGATTGTTGTACTGCGGGGAGTAGCAAGGCGACCAACAAGCCAATCACAGCCAGCGTGACCAACAATTCCACCACGGTGAAACCACAGCGTCCCGACGGATTGGCGTCGTGCTTGGTGTGACGCATTGGTCGCATCCGATTGCAGAGGATGGCTCATTCGGGAACCAGACGGACGTGCAAGACGAGTTGATTCTTTGCCTCTTCGCCGGCACCGGCTTCAAAGATGACTTCCGTCTCACGAAGTTCTGTTGGTGACGACTTGGAAGTCACTTCGAAACGCTGGGCTGGGCTATCTTCGTTGGACAGCTTGCGAACGTCGATCAATTCGCGGTCGAACGCATGGACTCGAATCGCTCCCGTCTTGACGTTACCTCGCGCGACAACATTCACGATTTGTTTTCGTTCTGAAGCCGCGTCGGCCGGATGGAAGTCGAAAGCACTTGGAATCAGCACCACAGGTTCCAGAACCTCGATCTTGACGGGCAGCGGCCCCAATTGCCCGAAAGGCTGCTCGCAGAGGCGTAGCTGTCCCGTCCCATTTGTCACCGCGGAGGCATCGAGCCGTAACTGGAGTTGGTAGACGCGCCGCACATTTTTCTTGTCGTATTCCGCTGTTTCACGCACGTCGATGATCGTTGGATGGATCAGTTCAATGGGTTCGGCCTGCGGCTGCTGAATCAGATTCTGGCTTCCCGCGCGTTCGATAACAGAAATGAGCAGGTCGTGGTGAATTGGCTGCCCGCGAATGGCTTGAACGTGAATCCGTTCCGGAGCCGCCACGACGTGCGGAACGGAGACGTCGGCATAGACTCGTGCATTCATCACGGCGATTGGATTTGAAGAGTTAGCGGACGTGACCGTCACTCGTTCACTCCGAATTCCGGCCTGCGGCGGAGGAAATCGGAAGCCAAATTGCACGCTGCTGCCGGCGGCGACTGTTTCCGGCAGTGGTTGCGACACGGCGCATTGACAGAAAAGTTGCGTTTTCAATCCGGTGAGTGGTGTTTTCCCAACATTGGAAAGTTCATAGAGGAACTCCACCTGTGCTCCTGGCGAGGGGACCGGGACAACGTTCTCGTCACCGACCGGAAGCAAACGCCGGACTTGAATCGCTGGCTCAGCGGAGTTCGCTGATACCGCCCGTGACCATTTCAGGGCAATCGTAACAATGCCGCTCGTAACTACGACGAGCAGGCCAATAAACATCACCTTCTTCATGGCTGATCCTCACGGAGAGAGAACCTTGCTTTGTCGCCGTTCGCGAACCCACCAAAACAATGCGGACGCGATCGACACACCAAGCGCGAACAGTGGCAGGGCAAGAATCCCCGTTGCAGATCCAGCGTCGGACCATTGGTCGGACGCCGGCAGCATTTCTTCTGAGGCGGCGACGTACAAACCGTTTCCGTCCCAAGACTCCGCGAGCGTTTGAATTGAAACGAATTGCGGAGGCAGCGGATAGTCGATTACCTGGACCCGGTTGCCAGAAATCATGCCGTACAGAACCACGAATCGCGGCTTATCCGTCGCGTGAGTTCGCGGCTCGTACTTCACAATGAGCGGCAGTTTTTCCAACACAGAAGTTTTGGGTTGAAGGCGGAAAGATCGAGTCGCGAACCCAAGCTTGTTTGCCGTTTCCGCCAAGCCTTGCAGGCTCAATGTGTCTTCCGAACCTTGCTCTTGAATGATACTGAGATGCTCCGCATCAAGCGGACGTCCAAGCAATCTCGTGGAGACCGACAATGCGGATGCGCCACCAGCGATATCCTTGACCGCGACTCCGAGATGATTCTCGGCCGACAAGGAAACCACAACGAACGGCATCAAGCCAAACGTCATGACACCAGACCAACTTGTGTGCCGTGTCCGCATTTGCTGTCTATTCCGTTCTTAATAATAGACGGAACAGCCCGTGACCGTGACGGCGTCGCATGGCAATGCTGGAATCGGCACACAGCTTCGACCGAATGTATTACAGAGAGACGGCGGGGTGCACATCCGCTTGTTGCCGCAGCCCATTCCGCCGAGCGAGCAACTGGTCGACACAGAACCTGGCGCACAGTAAAAAGCGATCGCAAAGTCACCCATCTGCCAACTCTGTTCACAGGCAAAAGCAAGTGCCCCATTCCCGGCGTTCTGCTCGCATGCGCAATTCGTCAGGTTTCCCGGCAAGGGCGTGAACAAACAACTTGAATTTGGATAGATCACGGCTTGGCACTCCGTGAGTGCCAACAGAATAGTAGAAAACGCGACGCCTACTGCGAGAGTTGAAAGCACCAAAGACGCTCGTTGGATGGTGGACCTCCGAAAAAGCGGACATGACGAAAACCACAATTCACAATCCCACAATAAACACCCCGCCGATCAATGGTTCCGACGACCAAAGTTCTAGCCGCGACGTCGAACAGCAAAGGTTGCTGCAGCCAAGATCAGCGAGACGATTGATCCGACAACAATCCAAAGGAGCATTCCACCACGCGGCGGAAGCGCCGTGACTGGGTTGCCCCCCGCAGCGAGATTCCTTTTGGCATTTTGAGCGATCTGCTCCTCGATGTCTGACCGATGTGACGCCACTCCTTGAACTGTCCGCTCGCCATTCACAACATCAACGACGACGGTCCCCGGCATGCGGGGTGGCTCAAAGAGCTTGGGATCAAGATCACTGTTCACTTGGATTTCTTTCATTTCCCATGTCGTAGGATCGAATGGCGATACGAATGAGCCGGTCCAAGGGAACCAGAGAGTTGGTTCGATTTCGCGATACGAAAGGATGTCAATCCGCGTGCCGCTTTGGGGGCCATAGTCAAACACACGTGGCAGATAACCCTTTTGCGGATTCAGCGTGACCGTAAAGACGAAGTCCGGTGTGACGTGTTCGATTTTCACTCGCGGCATTTTCTCTCCCATGACATCCGCGTAACCGTCGAATTTCACCAAGTCGCGCGAGATCATTTCCGAGAGCCAATACAAACGGTGTGAGAACCAGAGACCCTCCAGCGGGACGAGAACCATTCCACCGCCTTGCCCAGGTGTTGGCTGTGGCAAAATCCCAATCGACTGTGGTTTCTCTAATTCGGACGGCCCATCGTCATACGAAACGCTGTAGGAGCGCTGACCATTACCGCAACGGAGGCTTCGCAGAATCTCCGGCCCATCATTGTGTTGTCCCACCATGTGCAGCCGAAATCGTCCGTCATCGCACCAAATGAATTCTTCCGTAGACGTCCGCTTGACCCCTTCGTATTTCGTGCCCTTCACCACGGGTGCATTGGGACCACAAGTCGTCTTCCAAACAAAACGCACCGAGACGATGGATTCACGCCAGTGTTTGTGAGCAGCCGCGATCTTTGCCATCTCCCCGTTGGGGTCATCTTCGGCGCGGCAGGGGGCAGCGGCCCAGGCCAGCATCAAACCGCAAACGACGCTGAAGGCACATCGCCCTTTCCGCAAAACATCAGGTCCGCAGTTCGTCGGAATGCCGTTTTCAGATTGAGATGCCATTTCAACCTCAGCCAGGAAGCCAGAAAGCCAGAAAGCCAGAAAGCCAGAAAGCCAGGAATACAGACGACCAGTAACATAGGGCAAAAGATTAGAAGTGGAATTCGGGATGTCAAACTAATAATCAGAAAAATCAAAACAATCACCAGATCCGTCAATGTGGGCATTTGAATCCGCGATCGCAGTTCTGCCGGGTTCACATCGGAAGCAACTCATAGATTCGGAAATCTGTCGCTGATTTCCGAAGCTGGCCAGGCGATCTTGAACGGAAACGGGATCACCTGCCGGATCGAGTCGAACCCGAGGCAGAGCATCGACAAGCGGTCAAATCCCAGCGCCACTCCGGAACATGCGAGGAGACCTAGTCAGCGGCACCACGAGCCGTTGTCAGCTTCGTCATCGTCCCGCTTCGTTTCTCACAACCTCAATCGCGCTCAACCGTGCTTTGCCTTGTTTGGCGACGAGGTTCACCACCAGGTTGTCGGTCACTCGCACATTCTCGACAACGCGGACGATCGCCGTCGCGTGCCCGTCCGCATCCTCTGCTGGCGAAGGGGAAGAGATCGGCAGCGTCAGATCTTCCACCGCCGTTTTTCCCTGCAATTGAACGTCGAAGACGATCGGCTCGCGATCAGCGTTGCCAACTCGCGCGAAGTGCAATCGCACGGTGTAGGTGGCCGGCTGGTCTTTCGGGCCGAGGAGCGGCAGCGTGAGTTGTTCCAGGTCTTCGGCCCAGGACGTGTAGAGCCAAGGCGTTTCGGTTCCGTCGATGGATTGCAGCGCTTCGCTGACGCTGGTGAATTGGCCTCCCGTTTTGAATTTGGGCTTGAGGTCCAGTTTGATGTCGAGCGACGTTTCCTGATACGCCTTGTGTCGCGGGTACGACAGCCACATTTTTCCATCGGCATCCTTGCGGTCGCCGGGAGCGCCGAGGTTGAGGGCCATTGACTGCACGGGAGTCTGCGCACCGACCGCGCTCACGATCGTCCAGGGGCGGCGCGTCTCGCGCGGTTCCATGACGATGGTCGAGGCGATCGAGAACAGGCAGACGCAGCCGGCGCTGGCTTCGGGGATCATCACCAGACCTCCGGCCGGAATGGCGTTGATCCAGCAGCCGAGGCGATGACCGGCGAAGTGCCGCGTTCCTTGGTCGGAATCGAGGTCATAGAAACCGGTCGCTCCGGAGCGAAACATCAACATGCCCGACTCGCAACCGGTCAACATGCCGCAGTGATGCCCGGTGCGCATGATGCTCCACGGTTCTGCCGCGCCGGTCAGTGGATGCTGCCGCGTCTTCTGTTCGCCGCTGTTGAGATCGAACGACCAAGGCTCAGCGATGACCTGGCTGCCGACGATGATGGGACGGTGACGGTAGTTGGCGTCCTTCGCCCACAGCTTGTAGCCGTGCAGCGCGGAGAGCGCCACCAGTCGGCGACGCGAAAACTCGCCGGCGACGAATTGTTTCCAATAGTGGCCGTTGGCGTTGGCTCCGCCCAGCAGCAGGACGTTGTTGTGAACCATCAGCGTGAGCTTGCCGCCGCCGATGCCGATGTCGCTGCAATCGGTGACGTCTACCGGATTGGCCCACAGCAGCTTGCCGGTGCGAGCTTCGAGTGCGACGGCTCGGCGGAGGTCCGCTTTCTTGGCCCGTTCTTCCGCGATCTCAAGTTCTTTGCCGGTGAGCTTGGCGAGTTCGGTCTTGTCCGCTCGCAGAATCTCCGCCCGTTGTTCGGGAGTGATTGAGCTGTCGATGAAGTACACGTTCTCCGGGCTGATGGCGATCGTGTGATGCGAGATGCTTGCCCCGTTGTAGCTCCAAAGATGTTTCCCGGTTTCGATGTCGATGGCGAAGATGCCATCGGTCGCGTCGGCGGTCTTCAGTCCGCGGCGCTTGAGCTTCGCTTCCAGTTCCTTGCGGATGGTCGCCGTGCCGAAGAGCAAACCGTTCTCCGTCGCGACGTAACCCCATTCGTATTTGCCGTCGTCTTTACCCGGCGGCAGGCGATGAATGCGTGTGGTCTCGCCCGTGGCCGCGTCGAGTTCGATGAGCTGGTCTTTGACGAAATGGAACAGCCGATCATCCGACGCCGCGAGGTTGCCGGGGGTTTGATTCTGGAAGACGCCCGTGCGGAGCGCTTTCGGGTTTTCGTACTTCCACAAGAACGTGCCGTTGTAGGCGTCGTAGGCTTGGATCGTGTCCTCGCCCTGAACGAACAATCGGCCGCCGGTGGCGAGCGGCCCGACCGCTCCCTCATGGCGATTGACCATGTCACCCGGACCGGGATCGCCGAACCACAGGACGCCAAGGTCGCCCTTCACCCGCTTGTCGAGACTGACCGCCGTGTTGGCCGCGTTGCCATACTGATGCGACCAGCTACCGGCCCCCGGCAGCGTGCCGCGCGTGAGCGTGGCCCAGCCATCAGCGGCTTTGAGCTGGGCTTGTTCGCCAAGCTCGGTGCGTTGCAGCCAACCTGTGACGTCGGCGATCTCGATGGACTTGCCGGGCGCTCCCGCCGGCTGACCCAACACGATCGCGCCGCCCAACGGTTTCAAATGCCGCGCGAGCTTCTGCGGATCGCCAACCAGCGTGCCGTTTCTCAACAGCGAATCGGACGCGATGACGTTCGCGAAGTAATTGGAGTACGGCACGTTCGCGGGGTCGGCCTGATGAATGACGACTCGCGTGCCGTAGAGTCCGGCTCGTGCCAGATTGGCTCGCGCGTCAGCCACGTTCTTTGCGTCCGCTTCGACCGCGTAGATTTTCAGTTCGCTGCGCTTGGCCAATTCGTAAGCCAGCCGTCCCTGTTCGTTGCCGACGATCAGGCCAAAGCCCTTCTTCGCGCCGGAGCGTTTCAGGATTTCCTCTGCCGCTTGCCGGTACATCGCCGTCAGGTTGTCATCGGGAAACGGTTTGTCGATCGGCTTCGCGGCGGGTGACACGGCGGCCAACTTGAGCTCGGCGGAAGCGAAGTTGTAGATGTGCCCGGTGCTCGTGCTGACCAGCAGATGTCCGTTGGCCACCACCAAGCCGCGCGCTTCGCCGTCGACAACGCTCTGCCAGAGACTCTCGCCGGTCTTTGCCGAGTAAGCGGTCACGCTCCCCTGGCCTCCGAGAAACATGAGGTCGCCGGCCGCGAGCAATGCGGAATCGTCCGTCGTCTTGGTCTGCCAGACGACACCGACGTCCGTGATGCGTTTGAGTTCCGCCTGAGCCTCGCTGATCTTTTTGCGAATCTCGACCGCCTTGGCGGGTTCAGCCGTGGCCGCACGAACTTGGTTGTTGAAACTCGTGAGGTCCAATTCCAATTGATGCCGCTTGCGGCTGTTGACGGCGTATTCCACCCGATTCAACCGCGCGACCACATCGCCGGTGGCGACGTAAGCCGCGTCACCGCTGACGGACATCTGCCGCCCGGCGACCCAGCCAAAACCCATGTCACCCGTCTTCTGCTCCATCGCCAGCAAATGATGCGGCCCGGACGAATAGATCTGCCCATCGGCAAGCAACGCTTGCACGCTACCGACCACTCCGCCCGCCGTCCCACGACCGAATTCTCGCTTATGCAACATGCGACCGGTCGCACGGTCGAACACCGCCGGCAGCGAACGCCCCGAGGGAACGACCAACAGATTCTCGCTCGCGAGCAGATATCCCTGCGGCGACAAATCGTTTCGCCCCGCGTCGAGCGAACTGATGTTGTCTTGCTTCCAGACGATTGAACCATCGGCGGCATTCACGGCAGCTAGGAAGATATTGTCGTGCGGAAAGATTCCCGCGCCGAAGTACGCGACTCCGCCATCGACCAGCACGCCGGTTCGAATCGGCCAGCGCGACACCATCTCGCCGCGTGCCAGCAACCATTCGTCCGCCGGCCCGCCTCGCAGCTTCCACACCAGTCGCCCATCGGTGGCGTCGAGACAATAGACGAACCCATCATCCGAGCCGAAATAAACACGATTGCCAGCCACCGTCGGCGCGAGTCGAATTGGTCCGCCACTGAAGAACGTCCACACCTCCGCTCCGGAATGCAGATCAACGCAGTGCAATTGATGATCGACCGACGAGCCGAAGTACACTTGCCGGCCGACAACCACCGGATGAATGGCGTCATCGTACTTGGCGCGATGCCCCAGCAAGTGCCCTTCGATGACTCGCCCCTCGGCGCTCGAAAAAGAAACTCGCGGAACGCCCGGAGCACTCGCAATCCAGCGCGGCTTCAACGGTACTTGAACCGTCTCCGCCGCCGATCCGCCGCGAGCGTTGTCGCCGCGATAGGTGGGCCAGTCGGCCGCAACCGACACTCCGGCGGAGATCGCTCCCCACAACATCCAACCCAAAACCGTTCCGAACGCGTGAACCGTAGAAAGTTGTCGCATCGGCCATCCTCTTTATTGTGGACACACCAAGCACTCGAGAATCATTTCACAACCAAATTCACTTGCTCGATCGCCGCGTGCCCGGACTTCTTGAACGGACGTGGCATCGGTTGAGCGTGTCCCTTTTCATCCACAGTCCGAGACCGCAGCGTGTATTCGCCGGCCGGTAGTCCCGGTCGCAGCGCGGCCCAGTGGACTTTGCCCAGCCGCATCGGCCAGGTCTTCGGTCGGCCATCGGCATCGAAGCCCTGTGTGTTCGATGGGATCTTGTTGTCGGGGAGATCACCGCCCCAATGGCCGGGTTTCGGTGGATCGAGAATCGTCGCGTCGGCCCAGGCCGCCGTCAGAAAGTTGGGATCCCCCTCTGGCTCAGTCCCTTTCGGACAAATCCAAACTTGGACTTTGCTCAACCCAGAGATGCCGACCTGCGCATAGCCGGTCACCGGGATCGGCTGATTCACGGCGACTTCCTTCGGCACCGACAAAGTCGCGGCCCACGTTTTAAGCGGGCTATCGATATCGTTGTTGCCATCGATGTAGGTGTCGTTCGCCGCCGCGAAATTCGTCAGCACGACATGACTGAGCCACTTGATCGACTTGAAGCCATACGCCTCCGGGACGACGACGCGCACCGGACCGCCACGTTCGGGCGACAAGAACTGGCCATTGAGCTTGTAGCACAGAATCACCGGCGGCAGGTCGTATGGGTCTTCGAGTACTCGGCCGATTGGCATTGAGCTGCGAAACATCTGCCCTGGTTCATCGTTGTGATATCCGTAGTAAAACACGCGCCGTAGATTTTCGACCGGCTGCGTGCGCCAAATGATTTCGCGCAGCGGCACCCCTTCCCAGATGCCCGTCCCCAGCGGGCAACCAATGTTGAGACAGGTCATTACCTTCGCGAACCGCACTGAGTGCGTCTCTGCAATCTGCATCAGCCCGTTGAAATCGAGCGCCGTCCCATCGGCCTTCGTCATCGGCTTTCTGAGTCGCGCTGCCGATTTATCGGTGTCGGAAATGACTTCGAGCTTCCACGTCTCGCGCGTGAGTCCGACTTCCGCTTTCTTCTCCGGCGGCAGCGAATGCGGCACAGGCTTGCCGCGCGAGACATCACGGAACTTGTCGAGCGGCGTCAGCAATGTTTCGAGATTGCCGATCGCCTCGGCCAATTCCGGCGCGAGTTCATTGGCTCGTGCAGCCTGCGACCCAACGGTCAACGTTGCAGCGCCGAGCGTGCTCAAGCTCAAGAAGAATCGCCGCGTGAGGTGCTGGTGCTCATTCAGGAACTCATGGAGAGCGGACATGGGATGCTCCAGAAAATGAGGTGGTGGCGTAGGGTAAGTTGCAGCCCTCCTCCATGTGAGCCGAGTGTATTCTCGCAACCCGAAGCGAATGTGATTTCAAAACGCCACCGAGTTTACTTCATTGGTATCTACACAACTATCCGCACTTGAGGATGGGGAATGGTAACGAGACGTCACGAACGAGTTGTTTGAGGTCACTGAGATCATGGTGTTCGAGATATTCCAGCATCGTCAATACAACGCACAGTCCGGCCAGCAA
>SXKJ01000086.1 GCA_005778115.1 Planctomyces sp.
GCCGAGCTTGTCGAACGCTTGCCGCTTCCAGCGCCCGATCCGCCGCCGCCATGTATTGCTGAACGTGAATCGGCGAGATGCTCAGTCCGCCAGCCTGATTGTTGAAGCCATCGCGCAGATCGTCTTCGGGCAAGAGATCACGCGGCGGCGCGTCGATCCCGAGCAGATCGCGCACCGTGTTCTCGTACTCCAGCCGATTGAGCCGCCGCACACGGACGCGCCCCGACTCGCCGTGCTTAGTCAGCGCGTCCTCATGAAACGCAGTCTTCAATGCCGTGAGCGCCGCGCCGACCTCCGCTTCCGCCGGGCGTACCGTGTCCTGCGGCGGTGGCATCTCGCCACTCTGCACTCGCGCGAGCACCCGACTCCAACTCTTCTGGCTCGCCGAGTCCGCCAGTTCCTTCCCGAGCAAATCCGCCCGGAAGCCGCCCTCCGAAGTGGAGTCGTTGTGACACTCCACACAATGCTGTTTGACAAACGCCAGCGGCACTTCACGGCCGCTGACGGGCTTGGCGGCATGCAGCAGAGCCGGCTGCGCGAGGATGAGGGTGGTGAAAAGTGAGAGGATGTACTTCATTGTTTTGCTCCTGGGGATCGCTTGGCTGCTAGCGCGTCAATCTCGCTCATCTTAAAGCGGACGCTGACGATCGAGCAGCCGACGTCTTCTGGACGGCAGGTGGCGTAGGTCGTGCCCGACATGCCTTGATGCCACTTGCCGACGCAAGCCGTCGCACAGCACTGCCGCTTCATCAACGTGGCGAGGTTCAAACGCCCCGGCTCGTGTTGAAGTAGGGGCTGCGGGAAGTGCGGCAGCTCCCGGCCATTCTTCGTCACCTTCTTCATGCCCTTCGTGTTCCGCGTCCTCCAGTTCCGATACGGCATCCGACCCGTCAGCAAGCCATAGCGACTCGGCACGCAGATGGAGGCGGGCGCATGGGCATCCGTGAATCGCATCCCCTCCCGTGCCAACCGGTCGATGTGCGGCGTCGCGATCTCTTTGTCGGACAGTTTTTGCTTGGGTGGCATCTGAAAGTCGGGATCGCGAAACGAGATTGCCTGCACGAGCAGACTTTTTTCGACATCGCCGGCAACGATCGCCGCGCCTCGATCACCACCCGCTTTCGCCGCAACCCACGAATCGAGCCGCAAAGTTCCTTCCTGCTTCTCCGGCCCGTGGCACGAAACACACTTTGCTTCGAGCAACGGCAACACGGCTTCGACAAACGTCGCGGTGTCGTCGGCCGCAAACAGTTCAGAACCGCACACGACCAGCGATGTGAGCCACAACGTCTGCAAGAAACGGCGTCGCAAGATTTCGTTTGAATTCCTGGGAGGAGCGACGAGTGAATCTTTCATGCGAGCACCTCTTTGACAACACGCGCACCGGTGACTTCGGGGTCGGTGAGCCGCTCCGGGCGGCCGTTGTGCATGAAATTCAGGCGAGTGTGATCGAGGCCCAGTTGATGCAGGATCGTGGCATGCAGGTCAGGGACGCTGACGCGGTTCTCGACGGACTTGTAGCCGAACTCGTCGGTGGCCCCGTGAATGTGCCCCGCCTTGAAGCCGCCACCCGCCATCAACAGGCTGAAGGCGTGCCGGTTGTGGTCGCGGCCGTCGGATCCCTCGGTGATCGGCAAGCGTCCGAACTCGCCCGTCCACTGAACAATGACGTCGTCCAGCAACCCGCGCTGCTTCAGATCCGTGATCAGTGCGGCACTCGGCTGATCCACGTGACCGCAGATTGTCTTGAGTCCGTTCTTCAGATCTCCGTGGTTGTCCCACGGTTGGAAGCTGGGACTGAGCGGCGGGAAGACCTGCACGAACCGCACGCCGGATTCGACCAGCCGTCTGGCCATCAGACAGCGCGTGCCGTAACCACCAGTCGCCGGATTATCGAGTCCGTAGAACTTGCGGGTCGCTTCGGTCTCCTGCGAAAGATCGAGAATATTCGTGGCAGACAACTGCATCCGCGCGGCCAGTTCAAAGTTCTGGATCCGCGCCTCAAGCTCTGACTCGCGCGGATGCTCGGCCAAGTGGAGCGTGTTGAGCTGCGAAAGGAACTCGCGCGAGCGCGACTGGACGTTGGCGGAGATCGTTCGAGCAGGCTGCAAATGCAGAACCGGCGTTCCCGAGGAACCGAACTCCGTCCCCTGAAACACGGCGGGTAACCAGCCGCTCGACCAGACCATCTTGCCCGACGTGTTGTAGCCCGCCGGGTCGCGCAGCACGATGTATCCCGGCAGGTTCTGATTCTCGGAACCCAAAGCGTATCCGATCCACGATCCCATCGCGGGGCGCCCCCAAAACGTCTTGCCGGTCTGCATCATGTTGATCGCGAACGGATGGTTGTTGTTCTCCGTGAACATCGACCGCACCAGGCACAGGTCGTCCGCGACTGACGATAGGTGCGGAATCAACTCCGAGAACTCCAGGCCGCTCTGGCCGTGGCGAGCGAACTTGAACGCCGTCCCCATCAGCACATTCTTGTTGCCGAGCTGAAACGTTTCGACCTGTTCCGGATGCGGCTGGCCGTTGCGTTTTGAGAGTTCCGGTTTGTCGTCGAACAGGTCCATCTGCGAAGGACCGCCGTTTTGGAACAATTGAATGATCGCCCTGGCCTGCGCGGGGAAATGGCCATCGCGCGGGGCGAGGGTGTGGCCGTGACGGTTCACGGTCGTCTCCGGTTCCGCAGCCAGA
>SXKJ01000087.1 GCA_005778115.1 Planctomyces sp.
CGTGGTCATCGAGCCTTCGTGGCCGGTGTTCATGGCTTGAAGCATGTCGAGCGATTCCCGACCGCGGCATTCGCCAATAATGATTCGGTCGGGCCGCATACGCAGCGCGTTCTTCACCAGGTCGGTCGCCGAGACTCGCCCCTTCCCTTCGATATTCGCCGGCCGAGTTTCCAATCGCAGCACATGGTCCTGCTGCATCTGCAATTCGGCCGCATCCTCGATCGTGATGATTCGCTGATCCGAACCAATGAAGCTCGACAGCGTGTTTAGCAACGTCGTCTTACCAGAGCCGGTGCCGCCGCTGATGATCACGTTCAGCCGAGATTTGATTGCTCCTTCGAGCAGCATGACCATTTCCGGCGTGAACGCTCCGAACCGCAACAGATCTTCCAGCGACAGCGGCTTCGATCCGAATCGTCGAATCGTCAGCGAAGGTCCGTCGATCGCCAGCGGCGGGATGATCGCGTTCAAACGCGAACCGTCTGGCAGGCGAGCATCCACCATCGGCGACGTCTCATCCACGCGGCGACCGACCTTCGACACGATGCGGTCGATGATCTGCATCAGGTGCTCGTTGTTCCGAAACGTCACCTTGTGCCGCTGAATGCGTCCGTCCTTTTCGACGAACACGTTCTTCGGACCATTGATCATGATGTCCGCGATCCCCGGCTCCTTCAGCAGGATTTCCAGCGGACCAAAACCGAACGTCTCGTCGAGCACTTCTTCAATCAGTCGCTCCCGCTCCGATCGGTTGAGCAGCGGGTTTTCGGTGTCGCAGAGATGCTCGACCACCAGCCGAATCTCACGGCGCAGCGTGTCCCCTTGCAGATCGCCCAGGCGCGTCAGGTCGAGCTTTTCGACCAGCTTGCCGTGAATCGTCTTCCGGAGTTCTTCAAAATCTTGCGCGGGGAGTCGATGCCTCGACCACCACGCGGTTGTGCCAAACTGGGAGCCGCCATGAGTACTTCCCATTCCACCGTAGGACGGGCACTCTTGCCCGTCTGACTGACTCGTCTGCTCGTAGTGACCCCGTTTATGGGGTCGAAACCGACCCGATCAATCGGGTCACTACGAGCGATCGTGCGAAGTCGTATTACTTGAGCCCACGGCGCGCCTCGGCGGCGTCCGGGTTTCAAAATCTCATCCGAAACGTAGCTCAACTTTTTCGATGAGGCGGTTTGACAATGCGGATTCGTTGAGAAAAAGCGACGTCGGCGGAGCGCGACCGCCACACGGGAAGGCGGAATGCGGAGGTCGGAGGTCGGAACGGGAAATGCGGCACGTCTTTGGTTTCTATCCGACTTCCGCCCTCCGACTTCTTCCCATGCCCGACGTCATCACCCTCGATCAACTTGTCGTTCGCTTCGGCCGCTTCGTCGCCGTGGACCGGTTAAGCCTGTCGGTCCGAAAGGGAGAGTTATTCGGATTCCTCGGCCCCAACGGAGCTGGCAAAACCACAACCATCCGCGTACTGATCGGCGGCCGCACTCCGACCAGCGGACGAGTCGAAGTCGCGGGACTGCGGATGCCTCAGCAGTTCGACCGCATCAAGCCGCTGTTCGGTTACGTCCCCGACACTGAGAACCATATCGAAGAATTCTCCGGCCGCGAAAACCTCGAACTCTTCGCCCGGCTGTACGACATCCCGCGGTCCGAAGTTGGCCGTGTGCTGGCGAAATTAGAACTCTCCGAAGCCGCCGACCTTCCCGTGCGAGCCTACTCCAAAGGGATGCGTCGCAAGCTGCTGATCGCGCGCGAGATTCTACATCGACCGCGCATCCTCTATCTCGACGAACCGACCGCCAACCTCGACGCCCATTCGACCGAATTGGTCCGCCGCATGTTGCGCGAACTGGTCGCCAACGGCACAACGGTTTTCATCACGACGCACGACATGCAAGAGGTCGAACAGATCTGCGACCGAGTGGCGATCCTCTGCCGTGGCCGCCTCGTCGAGTGCGACACACCGACCAACTTCGTCACTCGACACGCCGAACGCAAAGTCGCCGTGCAGTACGAACGATCCGGCGAAGTCCTCCGCGAGCAACTCGATTTGGATGTCGAACCCCAGCGCGAGCGTCTCGCACACATCGTCCGCCACGAGTCCTGTGTCCGCTTGCATTCGCAAGAGTTTCAGTTCGAAGACGTGTTCCTCAAGCTGACCGGGCAGGCTTACACATGATCCCACGACCCAGAATGCTGGCGATCCTGATTGGCCGCGAAGCTCGAAGGCTGCGCAAGAACCCGTCGGCGCTGCTGCTGCTCGGAATGCTGACAGCGATCGCCATCCTGCTGTCGATGAGTCGTCCGGGACCAAAGCCGCAAATGACTTGCTGGGTCGTCTACGAGGAAGCCTCACCCTGGACCGAGCTTCTCAAACAGCGAGCCGTCGGCAATGCCCGCATCCACGTCGTTCCGATGACCGAAGTGAAATCGCTGAGCGATCGGCGCATCTATCCGCCCCACGACTGCGCAATCGAACTCGTGGGGCAGGTTTCCAACCTGCCCGTTCCGCCAGAACCGGATTCGGCCGGGCAGGTTGAAAACCTGCCCCACGAATACAAGATCTCCGTCCGCTTCCTGTTTCCCGGCAACGACCCCAATGTGCTCGCGCCGTTCTTGCAGTGGTTCTGGCCAGCCACTGCCGAGCACTTCGGCTCGACAGCTCCGTTCGCCGTAACGACGTCGCCAATCACCGGTGCGTCACGCGCCGCCGTCATGGAACGGCTCAAGCAAAGCTCGATCACCGAGCTGATGACCGAGGAACTCGTCGCAACGATCCTGCTCATCATCGTCCTGTTCGTGACCTGCTGCCATTTGCAGGTCTCGTTCACCAGCCAGGACCGTGAACGCGGAACGCTCACCGCGCTGGCACTGACTCCCGCTTCGACCACGGAACTTCTGCTGTCACGCTACATCTTCCATCTGGCTCTGGGATGGACCGTGTGCGCGGCGATCGTCGGCATTCTGCTTCCCACCGCGTTTGTGCATCCGACACTCTGGGTAACGCTCGCCTTGGCGAGCATCGGCCTGGTCAGCGTGGGAACCGTGATGGCCTCGCTGGCTCGCACGCAGAGTGCGGCCGGAGTCCTCTCGCTGTGTTACATGCTCTTCGGCGGAGTCATCTTTTATTTGGCCACAAAGTTCTCGGCCTTCGGCTCGATCAAGGATGCGTCGTTCGAAAGCCACAGCCTGCCGCTGCTGTTTCTGAGCCTGAAACAAAACGTGCCGCTGGAGAAAGCTCCCGGCCTGGCCAATCTCGCAGCGCTGGTCGGCACGTGGACTGTCGCGGCCAGTTGGATCTTTCGGCAGCGCGGCTGGCGGTAGAACCCCCGTCCCTCGCTACTTTGGATCAGCCGACCCACGCGCCACCCGCATCAAATCGTCGCCAACGATCGAGGAACACCAATACTTCTCGATGTGCTCGACGACCAATTCCGTTCCGCGCGTATGACTGACGTAAGGCTTCTCACGCGGGTCGTACATCGCATCCGTCAGATCGCGAACCAGTACGACATTGAAACCCTGCTTGACCATCTGCCGAATTCCAAACGGCCGGCCGAGCACGCACATATTGGTATGCACGCCCATCAGTACGATGTTCTTCAGCCCCTCTTGCTTGAGATAGCTGTAAATCTCCTCGCCGTTGTCGCTGACTCCGTCCCAGCCGTTGATTGTCAGGCCGGTATGCTGCCGGCTGAATTTCTGCACGACCGCGCCGACCACCGCATCATCACACGCCTGCTTCGACACATCGACCGGCAATTCCGGTTCGCGTTTCGGATCGACATGACACCACGCTTCGAGCGGCAACTCCGGCTTGACCTTCTTGGCCTGCTGCATTCGCTTGCGTTGCGGCATATCGGCGTAGTGGTACGTCACGCCGCTGGGAGCATGAATGACGGTCGCCCCATGATTCCTCGCCGCCGTCAGTACGGCATTCATCCGCGGCACCATGTCAGCGACTCGCTCGGACGCCGACACGCAATAGTGCCCATCCCACATGTCGCAAACGATGATCGCCGTCTCGGAGGCGTTCCATACGACCTCCTTTCCTCCTTCTTTCCACACACCACTCTCTTTGGCCGTCTCCGTCCGAGTCCGCTGGTGCAGCACAAACTGCCCCGGCGTCTTCGGTTTGTTGGCAATGCGTTCCAGAGTTGCCTCTACCTTTGGTTCCACCGCGAACAACACCGACGACGAAATCGCCAATCCCAGAGCACAGAGCGACCACCAGCCTCGAAGACAGTTCATGAGCAAGACTCCAAAGAAAGGTTTCGACGCACGAATGGGGACAGCGTAATTGTCGAAACAAAGTGTTCCAAGTTCGCTCGCGAGCCGTCGACCGGACGCCCACGTCCGGTCTCATTGAGAATTGATCGGACCTAGGCGTCCGATCTACGAACGTGACTACACCAGCTCGCGAATCGGCGTCCCGCGTGTCAGCGGGATCGGGCGGCCTTGCGGGTCGAGGAATTCTTGGGTGTGGTCGATGCCGAGGTGTTTGTAGATCGTCGCGAGAATGTCGTGCGGGTCGTGTTGCAGATCGACGGGGTGCTCGCCGAAACGATTCGTCTGGCCGAGGACTTCGCCCATCGGCATGTTGCCGCCGCTGACAAGGATCGACATGGCTCCGGGATAGTGGTCGCGGCCGATGCGGCCGTCTTTGAATTCGAGTCGCGGAGTGCGACCGAACTCGCCGGTGACGATCAGCAGTACTTTCTTGTCGAGACCGCGAGCGAATAAATCTTCGATCAACGTCGTCACGACGTGGTCATAGCGCGGTGTGCGAGCCACCATCGCGGTCGGCATGTCCCAGTTGACGGCGTGGTCGTCCCAGTCGTGAGCCTTCGAGTTCGGACCACTGCCGGGGACTCGAATCGAGACGAAGCTGACTCCCGATTCAACCAACCGCCGAGCGAGCAGCACTTCGCGGCCGAAGTAGTCATCGCCGTACTTGTCGCGCAGCTTCGGGTCTTCTTGAGAGATGTCGAACGCCTTCTGAGCTTTCCCAGTTGTGAGGATGTCGATGGCTCGGCGATTAAAGGCGTCCAGCGAGCCCATCGAGCCCCCTTGATCGAGTCCGCGACGCAGTGAATCGAATGAGCGTTGCAGACTCAGCCGTTCATCGAGCTTGCGCGAGTCCACCGTCAGGCTGGCGTCGCGCAGCGAGAAATTGCAGATCGGCACGCGGTACTGCGGACTCCAATAGCCTTGAGCAATGCCGGGGCTGTAGTCCGGACCGTTCAAGCAGACACCATTGATCGCGACGGCGGCAGGCAGGCCGCGATGCTTGTTCTCCATCACGCGATTCACAACGGCGCCGACCATCGGATGATGCGATTCGCTGGTGCCGGCTTTGAACTGACCATAGCCGGACAGGAATCGCGCGTGCCCCTCGAAGTGATTCGACTGATCGTGGCTGACCGAGCGGATGATCGTGTACTTGTCGGCGATCTGAGCGTGTCTCGGCAGCAGTTCGCAGACATCGAGACCGGGGACGTTGGTGGGTATCGGCGAGAACGGCCCGCGAATATCCGTCGGGGCGGTCGGCTTCATGTCATACGTTTCCAAATGACTAGGACCACCATGCACGAACAGCAGAATGACGGCGGTGTCCTTGTTCTCGGCAATGCCGTTCGTCGCGGCCGAGGCTCGCAAGCGAAGCAACTCGGACAGCGTCAGTCCGCCAAGTCCCAGGAAGCCGGCTCTCAACGAGTCTCGGCGAGTCATCACTCGTCGCAGTCGCAACGGATCACACAGAAGGTCGAGCATTTCTGTCTCGTTTCGATTGAATCACGTTTTCCAGTCAGCCGAAAAGATTATCGGCAACGGCTGATGTGCTCGGCAACTCTGATCTGAGCCACTCACTTTTGAAGTGGCCACGAAAAACACAAAAGATCACAAAGAGTCAGGCTTGAACCAGAACCGTTTCATCGAGTTCCTGGCCTCCCCCTCTTTGTGACCTTTTGTGTTTTTTGTGGCAATCCAAACCCTCGAAAGCCGCCGCCCGATCTTGATAGCATGTCGCCCCGCATCGGTGAGACAACTCATCCTGCCGAAGCGGCCAAGCAGTCTCGGTCATCCGTACTTACCGCTTTTCGAGGAGTCTCGCTTCATGACTCAGCCAACCCATTCGACTCGTCCCGTCTGTGATCTCCCAAACCTCAGCGAGTCGTCCCGCCGCGACTTCCTCAAAGCGGGAGCCGCCGCTGTCGCGGTTCCGGCAATGATTGCGTCGATTGCTCCGCGTGCCTACGCCGCTGGTAGCGACAAGTTGAAAATCGGACTCGTCGGCTGCGGCGGACGCGGTTCAGGAGCAGCTCGCGAGGCGCTGTCGGCAGACCCGAACGTCGAACTGGTCGCGATGGGAGATGCCTTTGGCGAGAGCCTCAACGGCAGCCTGCGAAACCTGTTGGCCGTGGACACGATCAAGGCCAAGATCAACGTCGATGACGACCACAAGTTTGTGGGACTCGATGCTTATAAGAAGGTCATCGACTCGTGCGATGTCGCGTTGCTGTGCAGCCCGCCGGGTTTCCGGCCTGTGCATTTCAAGTACGCGGTCGAAGCGGGCAAGCACATCTTCACCGAGAAGCCGATGGCCACGGACGGTCCCGGCGTGCGGTCGATCATGGAGTCGGTCGAGATCAGCAAGCAGAAGAAGCTCGGCATCTGCGCCGGTTTTTGTTGGCGCTATGACAACGCCAAGCGTGCGTTCTTCGAGCAAATCCAAAACGGTGCGCTCGGCGAAGTGAAGGCGGTGTTCGGCACCTATCTCACCAGCCCGGTGAAGCCGATGCCCCCCGCAGCGAGCCGGCCGGAAGGGATCAGCAACTTAGAGTGGATGGTACGCAACTGGTACAACTACACGTGGCTCTCCGGCGACGGACTCGTCGAGCAAGCGGTTCATACCGTCGATTGGCTGGCTTGGGTTTTCCAAGATCAACCGCCCGTCAGTTGCACGGCAGTCGGCGGCCGACAGATCCCGCAAGAGGGGGGCAACATCTTCGATCACATCGAAGTGAACTATCTCTGGGCGAACGACGCTCGCGGGTTCCTGGCTCAGCGACAGACTCCCGGCTGCCACAACGAGAACAACTTGTATGTCCTCGGCACGAAGGGAAGCGGCCAGCTCGGCCCGCGCGGTACGGTCATCAACGGCGAGAAGGAAGAGTGGAAGTACCGTGGCCCCGGCAACAACATGTATCAAACCGAGCACGACGAGTTCTTCAAAGCGATCCGCGACGGCAAGCCGTTCAACAATGGCGATCGCATGGCCAAGAGCACGCTGATGGGGATCATGGGTCGCACCGCCGCCTACACCGGCAAGCAGATCACCTGGGAGATGATGCTCAACTCACAAGAAGCGATCACCCCCACATCGTTCCCGGACGGCTGGAAGACGCAGGTCGAGCTTCCGAAGATGGCAATGCCAGGCATCACGCCATTTGTGTGATCCGCAAACAAACCAGGCGAGCGGGGCGGCGTCAGCCCCCCGGTGTCTTTCGTCGCTGAACCGGGGGGTTGACGCCGCCCCGCTCGCCAACTCACTTGGAAAAATCCCGTCTTTGGCAAATGCGAGCGTTGCTGAGCGTTCTTCTCCCGTACAATCGCCACACCATTGGAACGGATGGGAGAATCGGAACCATCCCGAAAGACAACCTAACCCTTGCTGTCGTGTGAGAAGCTCGGCACAAGCACTCACAATCTCAGGCCTACAATCCGAGAAGACAACGGAGCCTCAACTTTTCCGAATCCGCGAGGAACCGCCATGACGACGCTCACGACTCCTCCCCTGCTTTATCCGCGCTCCATCCCGCGCGAGCAACGGCCGACGGGCTATTCCCCCGAAGACTTGCTGATCATGCCTGACGGCGAACGGTACGAACTCGTCAACGGCCAGTTGCAGGAGAAAACGATGAGCGGGCTTTCCAGTTGGGTGGGCTTGGAAGTTGGACGTCGCCTCGGCAACTTCGTCGTCGAGCACAGTCTGGGTTGGGTGTTTGGATCAGATGCCGGCTTTCAATGTTTCCCAGACGCGCCTGACAAAGTCCGTAAGCCGGATGTCTCGTTTGTCGCGGGCCACAAATTGCCGGGTGGTCCGGGGGATGGCCATTTGCGAGTCGCCCCTGACCTCGCGGTGGAAGTGGCCTCAGCCAATGATTCCTTGCGGGATATCGATCAAAAGGTTGAGGAGTACTTGGCCGCCGGCGTGCGTTCCGTCTGGTTGATCAATCCCAACGTACGGGTGGTCCAAGTCATTCGTGCCACTGGTCCAGTACAGCGATTGCGAGACTCGGATGAAGTGTCGGAACCGGACATCCTGCCCGGTTTCGTTTGCTATGTACGCGACCTCCTGCCGCCAGCGCCAACAGAACCAGTTCTTGCGAACGATGCGGCGCATGCCGCCAATTGATTCTTCGGGACGAAAAGATTCTGCCATCCGACTGGGATGAAACCAGAGGCTCGCCATGTCCACCGCCACCGCACCGGAACGCTCGCAGGCTCCTTATGCCGAGCCAGATGAGTACATCGACTATCAGCTTCGCAAGACGCAGGCCAGCATCAAGCAGACGGACATGCTGACGGCGGCGGCGATCGCGATCACGGTGTTAGTCGGGTATGTGCTGCTGTTCGTGCTGAGCGATCACTGGTTGTTCGACGGCGGCGTCGGCGGCACCACGCGAGTGCTGATGTTCCTGCCGGTGATCGGGTTCGTCGGCTGGTTACTGGGAGCCAAAGTGATCTGGCCGGCATTCAAAACCGTCAGCGGGTTGTATGCCGCCAGAACACTGGAATCGTCGTCGAAAGACTTTCGCAGCAGCTTGCTGAACCTCGTCGATCTCAAGCGGGCGGGGCGTGAGGTCTCGCCGGTGATCCTGGCCACGATTGAAAAGCGAGCGGCCGTCACGCTCACGAAGTTGAACGTGGACGATGCGATCGACAAGCGGCCGTTGCTGCGGACGTTGTATGTGTTGTTCGGGATCGTCGTCGCGTTTTGTTTGTATTCAGTGCTCAGCCCGAAGCCGCTCGGCTCGTCGGTGCTGCGAGCGATCGTGCCGTTCACCGACATCGCTCCCGCCACGCAGACCGAAATCGTTTCGGTCGAAGTGACTGTCGGCGACAAACAGATGCGTGCGGAGGAAGAGGTCAAACTTCGAGCCGGCGGCATGTTGCCCGTCCGCGCGCAGGTGCGCGGCGAGATTCCCTCCGAGGTCACGTTGCTGTTCACGACCGCCGACCGCCGTTACGTCGATGAGCCGATGCAACTCGGCGTGACCACCGACCCGAATACATTCGAGGGCACGCTCGGTAATGACGAGCATGGTCTGTTGCAGAGCTTCACCTATCGAGTCGTCGCCGGTGACGCGCGCTCGCCGGAGTACCGCGTCGAAATCATCACGCCCCCATCGGCCACCGTCACCGAAGTCCGTTACGAATACCCAGAGTACACCGAGCTTGACCCGCGCACGCAAAAGGGAGGAGCGATCGACGCTTGGGAGCGAACCGCCATCACGATCACCGCCACCACGAACGTGCAGGTGAAGCGTGCCGAGGTTGAACTCTCCGACACCGAAGATTTCGCGTCGGCCTATCCCGGCAGCAGCGTGAAGATCAGCGACGGCAAGAGCCTCGCGACTTCCTGGCGAGCCGACCCGCGACAAGGCGACGGAAAATTCCCGAAGTTCTATCGCGTCAAAGTCTGGGACGCCGAAGGGAGCCCCGATCCCAAGCCGGCCGTCTATCCGATCAACGTCCGGCTCGATCAACCTCCGCAGGTCGTGTTGGTTGACCCGACGACCAACCTCGAAATGCCGGCCAACGGCACCGTTCCGCTGGTCGTGATGGCTCGCGATCAAGACTTCAAGCTCCGTACCGTTAGCTTGAAGATCGCTCGCGAAGCGGACGACGTCACCGACGAAACGCTGTTCGACGGCTCGCAGCAAGAGGTCTCGCTCAAGCACGATTTTGCGTTGGTACCGCTGCAACTGAAAGAGGGGGACACCATCCGGATTTGGGTCGAGGCTCAGGACAACAAGCTGCCGACGCACAACCTCGCGAAGACGGTCCCCATCGAGATCACCATCAAGAAGCCGCTGACCAAAGAGGAAGCCAAGAAGCAACTCGAAGAACAGAAGAAGGAACAACAGAAGCGAATCGAAGAGGCCAACAAGAAGAACAACGAACAACCCAACGATCCCAACGGACAGAAGTCCGAGGAGAAGACCAAAGCCAACGACGACCCGATGCTCGCCCTCCGGCTGTTCGATGAGGAAACCAACCAGCCGATCGACGTCCACGACTACGCGCGAGCGATGGGCTTCCGCAGCGGCGAGCCTCTGTTTCGCGGCTATGTCGCCAGCGACTTCAAGGCGGAATACTGGCGCGTCAGCGCGATCGAATCACAAGACGGAGCACGCCGTCCGCTGGTGGCATCTCGCCAAAAACTGGGCATTCGACAAGAGCTTCGTCAGCAATTGACCGTCGAGGTTTTGGACGCAGGCATCCTGCACGCTCTCCCTGCGTTTGGCGATTGCCGACTAGCACCGCAACCGGCCGATCCCGGTCGAGTCCTGCAAGGCCGAGTGAACTCATCGCTCTATCGCGAGAAACCCGTCTCGAACGGACACGAAACCAAGTATGTCGTCTATTCCGCCAAGCCTGATCGAAACAATGCTCTGCCATTCCCAATGGCTACTTTGGAAATGGATCTCGCCGCCAAGGACCGGGATTTCTATTGCCAACTCCCGAACGCCTTGCCCGACCTGCGAAAGTTCGCGCGACAATCAGCGTCGAATCCCGATGGTTCGCTCCCAGATCAAATCGAAATCGCCAAGCGATTACTGGCGAGCCTGAAGCAAGCGAAGTTCCGCTACAAAGACCCGGAACCCGGCCTGCCGCGCATTGATGATCTCGAAGAGTTCTTGCTAATTGGCCGAGACGGAGACTGCAAGACGTTTAATTCCGCGCTGGCGTTGATGCTCCGCGAACTGAAAATTCCTTCGCGGATGATCCTGGGATTCAAAGGGGGCAAAGTTGAGAACGGCGAGTTTGTTGTGCGCGGAATGGGCCACGCCTGGGTCGAAGCCTACTTGAACAATCATTGGCTGATCCTCGACGCCACTCCGACGGGCGGTGGCGGAACTGGCGAACAACGTCCCGGCGATGAAGACGACCAACAGCGCAATCCGCCGAACGAAGACGAACCGCAACCAGACAACAAGAATCAGAAAGACAAAAACGGCGGAGCCGACAAAGACAAACAAGATGGCCAAGGCAACAAGAACCAACCCGGCGAGAAAAAGCCGGGCAAGCAATCGCTGAAGAACGACGGCTCTCAAGACCAAGAGGCCCTCGAAAAGATTGCTCAACGCGCCCAGAAGAACGGCGACCTCAAGAACAAGAACGAGCAGCCAGGATCGGATTCCCCGGAGAAACAAGAAGCTCAAGAGAACAAGCCCAAAGACTCATCGAACAACCCGATGCCCGAAGGCGACAAGCCCGAAGACAACGCTGGCGAGAAACCTGGTGACAAAGCCGGTGAGAAGCCTGGCGATAAAGCGGGTGAGAAACCCGGTGACAAAGCAGGTGAGAAGCCCGGTGATAAAGCGGGTGAGAAGCCTGGCGACAAAGCGGATGAGAAGCCCGGCGACAAAGCAGGTGAGAAGCCCGGTGACAAAGCCGGCGAGAAGCCTGGTGATAAAGCAGGCGAGAAGCCCGGCGACAAAGCAGGTGAGAAACCCGGTGACAAAGCAGGTGAGAAGCCTGGTGACAAAGCAGGTGAGAAGCCCGGTGATAAAGCGGGTGAGAAGCCTGGCGACAAAGCAGGCGAGAAGCCCGGCGACAAAGCGGGTGAGAAGCCTGGTGATAAAGCAGGCGAGAAGCCCGGTGACAAAGCGGGCGAGAAGCCTGGTGATAAAGCCGGAGAGAAGCCCGGCGACAAAGCAGGTGAGAAGCCTGGTGGCAAAGCAGGCGAGAAGCCTGGTGATAAAGCAGGCGAGAAGCCTGGTGATAAAGCCGGAGAGAAGCCCGGCGACAAAGCAGGTGAGAAGC
>SXKJ01000088.1 GCA_005778115.1 Planctomyces sp.
CCTCGCCGGGCTGAGCGATCCCAGCGGCCGAGTGCTCGGCCTGATGCCGCACCCCGAACGTTTTCTGTTTGCCACGCAACATCCCCACTGGACCCGCCTCGGCCTGCGCGGCGAAGGAGCCGGAATGCGCCTCTTCCGCAACGCCGTCGAATACTTCGGATAGTTGATATGGCGACTTGGTCTCCCACTACGCAAGGAGAGTTGGAGCGGCTCTTGCTCGAACAGTTGTCGCATTGCAGTGTTGACGAGCAACGAGTCTTTGAGAGAGTCAGAATCTCATTGCGGGCGTTCCAAATTCTCCGCGTTGGAAAGATTGAGTCAGTCTTTGCTGTGTGTGAGCACGCCGGTCAATTCCTGATTTTTGAAGACATTGAACAGGGATTTGAGTGGTGTCTGCCAGACGCCGATGGTGTTATCCGGTCCTACGGTTGTAGTCAGGCGGGACTTCAACCAAGGCTCTATGAGCTGCTACAAGCAAACTAGCCAGCACCTCTCGTCCGCAGTTGGAACGAGTTCATGCGCACCACTCGAACATTGCTGTTGGTCATCTTTCTGTCGAATCTACTGGCAAACTTTTTGCTCGCCGCGCCGCCTGACGAAGACGACGAAGAATTCCGTCCCGGACTCGTCGCCGAGTATCGCGCCGGGGAGCGGGCGGTCACGCGGATTGACCCGGACGTGGCGTTTGCTTGGGACGAGGCGGCTCCGGATGCGCGGCTCTCGGCCGAGCGGTTCGAGGCGACGTGGCGCGGGTTGGTGCTCATTCGGTTGGAGGCCAAGCATCGGCTGCACGCCTTCGTGCAAGGGGAAGTCACGGTCGAACTCGATGGCCGGCGAGTGCTGCATGGCTCGGCGAAGCAGCCGCAGTGGATCAGCGGCGACGAGTTCGTCCCCGGCTTCGCCGAACGCCCGCTCGTCGTGACGTTCCGCAAAACGGAACCAGCCGCGCAACTGAAACTCTTCTGGTCGTCCGATGCGTTCGGGCTGGAACCGTTGCCGCCGGAGTTGCTGTTTCACGACGACAGTAGGTTGGGACTCCGTCCCGACCCTGCGGCAGAGAGAAAGAACGCCGATCAAGCGCAGGGTCGGGACGGAGTCCCAACTTACGCGCTGATCGAAAAGGGCCGGCAGCAGTTCGCCGCGTTTCGTTGTGGACGCTGCCACGTTCGCGAAGGTGACGCACGCTCTCCAGCCGCTCCGTCTTTGCACCACGTCGCCGCCGGGATGACGGTCGAGCAGATCGCGACGCGACTGAGTGGCTCCGACATCAAAACCAACCAAGCGAGCGGGGCGGCGTCAGCCCCCCGGTCTCGTGATGACACACCTCGGTCAAAGGATGGAGCCACCGGGGGGCTGACGCCGCCCCGCTCGCCAAGGACATCGGAGTGGGCCGATCGCCGGATGCCGCACTTTCGACTGACCGACGAGCAGGCTCGGCACCTCGCGGCGTTTCTCGTGCAGCAGTCCGAGCCGGTCAAACTCGATGAACCGAAGCCTCTGAAGAGCAAACCCCCGAAGCAAGGAGAGCTGATCGTCGCTCCGCAACGAAGCGGTGAAGTGTTGCTCCGCTCGGTCGGCTGCTTGGCCTGTCATCGCGTCGGAGAACTCGGCAACGCGAACGACCTGCCGTTCGCTGGTCCCGATCTCACGAACATCGGCAAGCGACGCACACAGCCGTGGCTGCTGACTTGGCTGAGCGATCCGCAACGACTCAATGCTGATCACCGAATGCCGGTCTTCACGCTGGCCGACGAAGAACGCCAAGCGATCGTGGCGGCGCTGGTCAACGACAACTCCAAAGGTGAGCGGGGTGGCGTCAGCCCCCCGGGTGAGAATAGCAAGGACCGGGGGGCTGACGCCGCCCCGCTCGCCGACAGTACACAGGGTCGGCGACTGTTCGAGCAACTTCGCTGTGCCGCGTGTCATCGCGTGAAAGACTCGAAGCTCGCGGAGTTCGCGCGAGCCAAATCCGATCTCTCGCAGCCGATTACCGATTGGTCGAAGGCTTGTTGGGATAACGGCCAACAGCCAACAGCCATCGGCCATCAGCCGGACTACCACGGTCTCGATCAAGAGGCCATCAAAGCGTTTCTCACATCGCGCTGGGACCACAAACTGTCGCCCGATAGCCAGTTCGTGCGCGGTCAGCGAATGCTCGAAGAGAAGAATTGTTTCGCGTGCCATCCGCGACACGGCGGCCTCGGACTCGGCCACACGGCGAAACAAGTCGCGTCGATGGACAAAGATTTGAACGGCCAAGCTCCGGCGCTGGTCGCTCCGTCGCTCAACGCCGTCGGCGACAAATTGCTCGACGAAGCGCTGAGCATCGCCGTGCGCGGCGAGCGACAACCGATCCGCATGCCGTGGCTCAAAGTGCGGATGCCGAAGTTCAAGCACTCGCCGGACGAGCTGGCGACGCTGACGCGGTACCTGGTGGAGCATGATCGGATTCCTGCCGCAACCCCGGCGAGCGGGGGGCGTCAGCCCCCCGGTGTGTTGGAGTCTGGCCGCGTCCCAACCGGGGGGCTAACGCCCCCCGCTCGCCAAGACAAAGTTGTGGACGCTCACACGCACCTCGCCGGTCAAGCCCTCACCGGCGTGCGTGGCTGGAGCTGCATCGCGTGTCACAAGATCGGCGACTACGAGCCGAAGCAAGTCGCGCTCGGCGCTCGCGGATCGGACTTGAAGATGCTCGGCAAACACATCCGGCCGGAGTTCTTCTTCCGCTGGATCGCCTCGCCGCTGCGAGTCATCCCCGGCGTCGAGATGCCGCAATACAACCGCCCGGTCGCGGGAGTGCTCGATGGCGATCTCGCGAAGCAACACGCCGCGCTGTGGCAAGCGCTTAATGACCCCAACTTTCAACCGCCGACGAGCCCGGCCAACGTCGAACAGCTTTGGGTGGTCAATCCCGGTGAGCGACCGCGCATCATCCGTGACGTGTTTCAACTTCCGAAAGAACTTGGCGGCGGCAATGTCGCGCGAGCGTTCGCGGTCGGCTTCGGCAACGGGCATTCGCTGTTGTTCGATGCCGAGAGAGCGAGCGTGCGGCAATGGACGTTCGGCGATTTCGCTCGGCAGCAGGTTGTGGGGAAACGTTGGTTCTGGCAGATGGCGGGAGTCGATGTGGTCTCGTCGTGGCCGGTGCCGCAGTTCGCGCTGCGGCGGAAGTCGGCTCCCGAATCGCACGTCGTGTTGGCTTCCGCAGTCACGAGCAATCCGATGGGAAGTTTCCGCGTCGATACCGGTGGATTGCATCTGTCGTATTCGTTGTCATTCAACGTCGGCGGGACTGGCCGCGACGGAAGCCTGCGCCTGATTCATGTCGATGAGAAACTCTCACCGGTCCCGACGGACGGCCAATCGAATCGAGCGGGCATCGAACGTCATCTGTCGCTCCGTTGGGAAAGTCGCGCCGACACAACGGATCTTGAGTTGTGGTTCGCTCGCCCCGCGAAGCTGTCGGGAGTCGGACGGCCGCGCATCGAACGGGACGGGACAGCGGCTTGGCAGCGATTGCCGGT
This sequence comes from Planctomyces sp., assembly GCA_005778115.1. Classification (GTDB taxonomy): domain Bacteria; phylum Planctomycetota; class Planctomycetia; order Planctomycetales; family Planctomycetaceae; genus SXKJ01. The sequence goes on from SXKJ01000088.1 coordinate 3,525, forward strand.
TCGCGATCTTCCCGATGACGCATGGGAATGGACTGCGCTCGCCGTTGCGCCGTTCAGCGTCAAGCCGATTGAAGGATCGTCCGTGTCGTTGCGTTATTCAGCCGAATTGCCTCGTTCGCCGCTGACGAATGTCGCACGGCCGATCGTGTTGGCCGAGCGGCGTTCGATCGCGTCGGTGCCGGGATTTAACGGCGTTCAACTCCCGCTCGATGCGTCGATCATGCCGACTGGTTTCGACTGGCATCAGAACGGACAACTTGTGCTCTCATCGCTCAAAGGACACATCTTCGCCGCGAACGATGCGGACGGCGATCAGGTTGAGGACCGGCTGCACTTGTTGCACGAGGGACTGTGCGGGCCGTACGGCGTGTTGTTTCCAGAGCGATTCCGGTACGTCCAAGGACCGACGATTCAATCGCTTTTGGTGGCGACGAAGTCCGATCTCGTCATGCTGACGGACATCGACGGTGACGGCTACCTCGAACAGCAGCAGCTTGATCGCAGCCACTGGGGTTACACCGACGACTATCACGAATGGGCCAGCGGTCCGTTTCGTGATGCAAAGGATAATCTCTACGTCGGACTCGCCAGCGATTACACGGACAAGAACCGGCCGAAAGACCGCTCGCTCTGGCGCGGCAAAGTCCTGAAACGGGAACCGCAACAAGCTCAAGGCAGGCTGAGCGTGCTGCATCCCGTTGGCCACGCCTTCCGCTATCCGACCGGCATCGCGATCAACGACCGCGACGAAGTGTTTGTCTCGGATCAGCAGGGAGTGCAGAACTGCTTCAACGAGATCAACTATCTCGTCGAGGGGGCGCATTACGGGGTGCCGAGTACTCATGAGGAAGACAAGGACGCGCCGGAGGCGAAGGCGGCGATTCAGATTCCGCATCCGTGGACTCGCAGCGTGAACGGCCTCGTGTTCCTCACGGGTAAGGAGGGCTATCCCGATTTGAAGGGACACGGCATCGGGTGTGAGTACAACGGGCGGTTCCTGATTCGCTTCAGCACGCAGCGCGTCGGCGATGTCATGCAGGGAGCCGTGTATCCCTTTTCGTTGACCGACGATGAATTGGTGCGGGGACTCAACAGTACCGCGACACCGCTCGGAGCGACGAATGCCATTGAAGTCAGCGGCGGGAAACCGGCGGCTCCGCGACAGCAGACCGTCCCGAACTTTGAAGGACCGCTCTGCTGCGGCGTCAGTCCGAAGGGAGAGATCTACATCGGCAGCATCGCCGACAGCGGTTGGGCCGGAGGGCAGAACACCGGCAGCATCGTGAAGCTCAAGGGGAACGGTCAGCGGCCCAACGGCATTCGCGAGATTCGAGCGACTCACGACGGCTTCGACATCGACTTCTTCGCGCCGGTCGATCGTGCTCGCGCGACGAATCCGGAGCACTATTCGATCTCCGGCTACACCCGCGTCTGGGGCGGAGCGTATGCGACTCCCGATTCGGATCGGCATCGCTGCAGAGTGTTGTCGATCGAATTGAGCGACGACGCCAAGACAGCAAAACTGAAAGTCGATTCGCGCAAGGCACCGAACTACGTTTACGACATCTCGTGCCGCGAGGTCGCCGATCCCGACAAGCCGCTATTCCCGGCGTATGGGTTCTTCACGTTGCACAAGATTCCGACGGAGTGAGGCGGATCGTTCGTAGTTCGGACGCCTACGTCCGAACGTGGGTGTCTGACATGCGATTCCCAGCCAGTTGCGGATGGAACCAGCGGTCACGAAGGTTTTCCATTCGCTGTCTGCCTAAGGCCGCCTTTGGCGGCAACCAAATCAGCCGGAACCAATTGTCGGCTTCAGTGAGAAGTGTCAGTTTTTGTTGGAAAGCCATTCTCGAATCATGACCTATCGCACCATCACGATCGCCCGCGATGTCCAGTTCGCCGCGAAACAGACCGCCGCGGAAGCGCGTGAGCATTTTGCGCGGCAAGGGACACTGGTTGTGAATCTGCTGTCGTCACCAGGTTCCGGGAAGACGTCGTTGTTGCAAGCGACTGGACGGCATTGGCAAGGACGACACTCGATGGCCGTGTTGGTCGGAGACATCGCCACCGACCGTGACGCGCAGCGGCTGACTCCGTTGGTTCCGGCCGTTCAACTGACGACGGGGGGCGCGTGTCATCTCGATCTTGCGCTGGTCCAGCGCGGTTGGGAGGCGTTGGCGATTGCCGAAGTTGAGTTTCTGTTCGTCGAAAACGTCGGCAACCTCGTCTGTCCGGCGTCACATGATCTCGGCGAGCATCTGCGCGTCATCGTGCTCAGTGTTCCGGAGGGAGACGACAAACCGGCCAAGTACCCCAAAGCGTTCCGTACCAGCCAAGCGCTGGTCATCAACAAGACGGACCTGCTGCCTTACGTTCCGTTCAAGCTCAATCAAGCCACTGAAGACGCTCGGCTGATTCAACCGCAGTTGGAGGTGTTTCCCGTTGCCGCTCTGCGCGACGAGGGGATCGAGGCATGGTGCGCGTACCTTGAACGACATCGCGACCGATTGCTCAATGACCGCGCGCGAGATCGTTAGGCGAGGCGGGCGTCCGTGGACGGTAATTCGATCCCGTCGATGAAGACACGCCGCACGGTCAGGTCTCGGTTGAGCACAACCACGTCGGCGTGCTTCCCGTTTTCGAGACTGCCGAGTTCTTGTTCGCGCCCCGCAATGCGGGCCGGAGTGAGCGAGGCCATGCGAATCACCTCCCACAACGGTCGCCCGGTCAGCCGCGCGAACGTGCGAATCATGTGATCCATGCCTTGAACGCTCGAAGCCAGCGCGGTCAGGTCGGGCAACATGCCGACGTCATCCTGTTTGACGAAGGGTTCGCCGCCGTCGCGCGGGCCGATCACATAGTTGCCGTTCGGCATGTCGAGTGCGCGGCTGCAATCGGTCACCAGCGCCAGCCGATCTGGACCTTTGATCTTCAACGCCAGATTCAGCAGGCTCGCGTCGAGATGCTTGCCGTCGGCGATGACCTCGGTGGTCAGTTCGTCGTAATAGAGCGTCGCTTCGAGCACGCCTCCCTGCATCGGATACATCTGAAACTGCCGCAGCTTGCTCTTGTCCGACATCGCACAGAACAGATGGTCGATGTGCCGCACGCCCCATTCGACCGCCTCGGTCATTTGAGCGAACGTGGCCCACGAGTGTCCGACATTCGTCCGCACCCCTTTTGCTCGGCAGGCCAGCGCGAACTCTTTTGCTCCGATGATTTCCGGTGCGACGGTCGCGGTCACCAGGTCGTCGGCGTATTCGAGGTACTGATTGAACTCCTCTTCCACCGCCGGACGAACGGCCGCGCCGGGATGAGCACCGCGGGCCTCGTATCGGAAATACGGTCCATAGAAATGCGCCCCCAGCACCCGCGCTCCGTGCGGGTCCGGCGTGCGGCGAAACTGCCGAGTCTGATCTAGCGTCGCGAGAATCTGCTCGTGCTTCGCGACCGTCGTGGTGATCGCCATCCGAGTTGTGCCGTGTCGCGCGTGAGACCGCAGTGCGAGCCGAAACGACTCAGCCGTTCCGTCCATGAAGTCCCCGCCGTCCCCGCCGTGGCAGTGCAGTTCCACGAAGCCCGGCGAAAGATAGCCGTCACCCGCATCGACGATGGTCGCCTCGGACGGCAATGTCGTTCCGGCTTCAAGCACGTCCGTGATTCGTCCCTCACGAACAAGGATCGCTCCCCGTTCGATGCGATCGGGAAACACAATTTGACCTCGAAACGCAATGAGCATCGTCATGCACAGATCTCGCGAGAGGGGTGTCGAAATATCGAAGCGTGGCAAACACCACCGGTTCCAGTTTCAATGCCCTGACTCGCAGGCACAAGCGTCAGGTCTGGCAACCGCAGGAGCGTCCGCATGGCTGTGGAATCATGGAATGGTAACGATGCATTCGAGCCCTCGCGAAGTCGCAGGCCGAGACGAATCGGAACGGTCGCGACCATCGTCTGGAGCCTTGCCGTCCTCGGCTCGGCCGAGGATTGGCTGCATTGGCGAGGCTCGCAACGCCACGGTGTTATTCAAGAGGCTTCGGGCTGGAACAGCTCGCGCTGGATCGACTCAAAGCCGACGTGGACCGCGAACGTCGGCGAGGGAGCCTCTTCGCCACTCCTGGTCGGCGAGCAGATCTTTGCATTGGGCCATCGCGACGGACAGAACATCGTCTTGTGCCTGGAAGCTCAAACGGGGAAGGTTGCGTGGACGACGTCTTATAAGACGCCGCGTTACGGACGAAATGCGATGGGCGATGAAGGACTGTATTCGGGACCGTCCTCGACGCCGGAATTCGATCCGGCCACGCAGTTCCTTTACACGCTGAGTGCCGACGGCGATCTGCATTGCTGGGACGTTCGCCAACGTGGTGCCAAGATCTGGCACCGCAATCTCTATGACGACTATCACATGCCAAGGCGTGTGAAAGTCGGCCGCAGTGGCCAGCGAGATTACGGTTACACGTCCGCTCCGCTGGTACATGACAACTGGCTGCTGGTCGAAGTTGGCGGCCCAACGGGAACCATCGTCGCCTTTGAAAAGCGAACTGGTCGCGAAGCGTGGCGTTCCAAAGCTACTCACGTCGCCGGACACGCTGGAGGCTTGTCGCCGATCACCGTCGAGGGTGTGCCGTGCGTCGCGGCGTTGACGTTCGACGGCTTGTTGGTCGTGCGACTCGATGCCGCTCATACCGGCGAAACGGTCGCGACCTATCCGTGGATCACCGAGTTCGCGAACAATATCGCCAGCCCAGCCGTGCAGGACGACTGCGTGCTCATCACCTCCGAATACAACCACCGGGGGATGTGCAAACTACGAATCACGCTGCGCGGTGCCGAGAAACTTTGGGAGCAACCGTTCGGCTCGAAGGCCTGCACTCCGGTGGTTCATGGCAGCCACATCTACTTCGCATGGAGCCACTTGCGTTGTCTCGACTGGCAGACCGGAGAGCTCGTCTGGCAAGGCCCGCCCGTCGGCGATGCTGGCTCAGTGGTCGTCACGTCGGATGACAAACTCATCGTCTGGTGCGGTCGAGGCGATCTGATTCTGGCAGAGGCCACTGCGTCGCCCAACACGACGTATCGCGAGTTGGCTCGCGTCGGCCGACTGGCCAGTGATGACGTTTGGCCGCATGTGGTTGTCTCGAATCGCCAAATCCTCTGCCGAGACCGCCACGGCCAACTGCTGCGATTCACCATTCCGTGATCCGTAGAGTGCGGTCGAGTCATCGAGACCCACCAATCTGCCGTCATTGGCGACGGTGAGTAGGCAGCGGAATAATCCGATGCGTGTGAAACCAGATTTACAACGACTTAGCTGATCTGCTTTGCGGTGCGATGAGAGCACACAGGATTTGAACGATCGGCTGACCGAGGTTTGCGAAAAGATTCGAGCTTGGAATGAATCGTGATCGAATGGAGCACTGTGACCGCAAAGAAATTCCGGAGCTTGGCGCTGTGTCTCCCCGAAGTCACCGAGTCGCCGTCACTTCTGAGCGGCCGTCATCTTGTGGATAGATCAAGATGCGGTCGTGGACCAGCAGCACCAGGTCGGGACGGCCGTCGTTGGTGACGTCGATGATGATGGATTCGCGCGGCTCGAAGTCCCCTCCCTCGTCTTCGCGTGAGAAGCTCTTCTCCTCGAAGATTTGAAACGCGAGGGCCGAGCGAAGCGATGCGGCGTGATCGGCGGTCGATGGTGTGAAGTTCAGGATTTCGAGGTTGTGCGAGCGGGTGTCGATCGCGGCGAGATCGGGTTGAGCGTCGCCGTTGAGATCGCCGCCAACCACGTCGGCGAAGAAGGTCTTCTCCGTTTTGGTTTCATAGCTGGCGAGTTCTTTCATCGACGGATCGGCGCGGCCGGAGTACAGCACGGCGAACTTGCCTTGTCCGAACAGCAGTAGATCATCCTGACCGTCGCCGTTGAGATCATCGACGTGCGCGGACTTGAACGGGAAGCGGCCCAGTTCCACTTCTTGCCACGGGCGGTAAACGCCCTCTTCCAGCCGCAAGACTTTCAGCTTTTGGACGCCGACGTCGATCAGCACGATTTCGTTGCCTGGCTTGCCATCGAGATTGATGCTCGCCGCACCGACTGTTTTGGCGGTGGCTTCGGCCACATTGAATTGATCGGCGACTTGCCAGCCGCGCGTCGCTTCGTCGAAGCGCATGTTGCGGACGAACTTGTCCTGCGCGACCAGCAGCGTGGGGTTCGGCGGTTGCCCGAAGAAGACGGCTCCCGGTTGCACGTTTCCTAACTGAATACCTCCCTCGGTCTTCAACTCTTTGGGGACCCCCTTCTCATCGAGCGTGAACAGCGACGGGGCCTTGTCGCTGCCACCGAAGATCATGAACTCCGGCTTTCCGTCGCCGTTGACGTCGAGCCGTTGAATGCGATTCGGCGACGCCTTGAGTTCCAAAGTGACAAAGGGCTTGCCGTCGAATTGATGCGGCTCCCAAGTGCCGTTGGCCGCGCGGTGCAGAGCTTCCAGCGTATAAGTCGTCTCGCGTGCGGCGCGGGCTTTCGTCAGATAGATCACATCCAGGTGCTTGTCGCTGTCGAGGTCGGCGAGTTCGAGCGCGATCGGCTCTTTGCCACCCATCGGCAGCGCTTGCGGGAACGCCAATCGGCCATCGGTCATGCGGCTGACTCCGATGGTCTTCTCCTTCGTGCTGAGCACGACAACTTCAGCCGAACCGTTGCCGTCGAGATCAGTCGCTCGGACCTGATCCGCGCCGACGAGACCGGAGAACGCTTCGCCCTGTTCGAGACCGATCCCTTTGCGTTGCTTGAAGACGATCATCCGCGCGGCTTCGGAGTCGGATACGACGACATCCTTGAGTCCGTCACCATCGAGGTCGGCGATCGCCACGTCCCGATTCGTGCCGGCCCCCTGCTGGCCTAGTCCGTATTGAATCAACCGGCTGGATAGCTCGCCCGGCTTGGGAGCGGGCCGTTCCATCTGCAGGACTTTGACGCGACCGGTGGAAGCATCGACGGTCAGCACTTCGATCTGGGGTGTGCGATCCATTTGCGCGATCGAGACCGATCTCGGCTTGGTCATCTCGAAGCGCAATTCAGGGCCGAGCTTGCCGTCCTGGCCTTGCAGCCGCGCGGCGAGCGATTGCTCACCCTCGTCGTTTGAGAGGTAGCACAGGTCTTTGCGGCCGTCGCCGTCGAGGTCCGCGATCTGGCCGAGCGTCAGTCGCTGCGAGGTGTTGAACAGGCTCTCCGGCGCGGCGAGCTTGCCGTCCTTTTGCTGATAGAGAAGATACGTTTGGGTAAGGCCAAGCACAGCGATATCGTCACGCCCGTCGCTATTAAGGTCTCCTGCCAGCACGACCCACGCGAAAGCGGGGACGTCAGGCAGGCGGATGGTGGTCTTCTCGGTCCATTCGCCGGTCTTCGGCTGATATCGAATGACAAGCTTGTCGGTGCCTCCGAAGTACGCGATGTCGGTGCGACCGTCGTGGTTGAAATCGCCAAGGGCCATCGCGGCGATTTCGTGATCGACGCTGAGCTTGCGATGCTCGAACCGCCAGTGCGCGGCGAATTGATTAACCTCCGGCTTGGCGGTCGGAGCATTCGCTGGCTTGGCCGCTCGTTGCAACAGCAGGTCGATGCGGCTGTGAGCATTGTCGGCAATCGCCAGATCGGACAGCCCATCCTTGTTCAAGTCACCCGCCACGAGGTTGGCCGATCGGTCCGACAGCTTCACCATTTCTAACGGCTTGAAACCGTAGAACTGAGCCAGTTCATTGACCATCTCCTCTTCCTGAGCCGGCAGCGTGAATCCGCACACCGCCGCCGCAACCACCGCCGACAGCACTCCACACCGTTGCCAAACCGCGCGCATGAAAGACTCCTTCGATTGACCAAACGCATCGGGAACTCGACCGCATGGCGGCGGGAGGATAGCAACCACCCCACCGCTTTGTATCCCGGACGCCTGAGTGTTTCGCGGATCGCTTTGGAAGCGATAACGTGTCGCACACTTTCGTCCCGCGTTCATTCGATAAGGAAAACATCATGCCCTCGCGACTGCTCATGGTTCTGTTACTCACTGGGATCAGCGCGGTCATGATGACTTCACCATCGGATGGCGGAGAACTTCGCGCAGGAGCATTCGCGATGGATGTCACGCCGCTGAAGTTTCCCATCTCAATGAACGGCAACTTGCAGAATGCTCCGGCGAAGCGGGCGGCCGATCCGCTACACGCGCGGTGTATGGTGCTGGACGATGCGAAGACCCGCGTGGCGTTTGTCGTCGTGGATAACTGCTTGATCCGCCGCGAACTGATGGACGACGCCAAGCAGCGAGCCAACAAGCTGACCGGCATCCCGACGGATCGAATCTTGATTTCATCCACGCACGCGCATTCGTGTCCGACAGTCACGGGGGCGTTTCAAAGTGAGCCGATCGTTGAGTACGTCGAGTTCCTGACCGAGCGAATTGCGGCCGGCATCAAGCAGGCGAATGACAACCTCGCACCGGCGCGTGTCGCGTGGGGCGTTGGACGCGACGAGACGCAGGTCTTCAATCGTCGTTGGCTGTTGAAGGAACCCAGCAATGATTCGAACCCGTTCGGCTTGATCGACCAAGCGCGGATGAATCCAGGTTACAACAATCCCAAGGTGACGAAGTCTGTCGGGCCGGTGGACCCAGAAGTGAGTTTCCTGAGCGTGCAATCGCCTGATGGCCAGCCGCGAGCGTTTTTGGCGAATTACTCGCTGCACTACGTTGGCGGGACCGGCGGCGATTTGTCGGCCGATTACTTCGGAGCGTTCGCCGAACGGATTGGGCAACTGCTCAAAGCGGAGACGACTGGAAAGACGCCGTTCGTCGGCCTGATGTCGAACGGCACGAGCGGTGATGTCAACAACGTCAACTATGGGCTGATAATGCCACCGAAATACGAACCGTTCGAGAAACTCAAACTCGTCGCCAACAGCGTCGCGACGGCAGCGGTTGTCGCGCATGAGAAGGCCGAGTATCGAGCGACTGCGCCCATCGCGATGCATGAGGCAGACATTGAACTGAAAGTCCGCAAGCCATCGGCCGACGACATCGCCGCAGCCAAGGAACGCATCGAGAAGGCGGGACCGTTTCCGTACAAGACGATGCCAGACATCTACGCTCGGGAGACCCTCTTGCTGGCCGAGTACCCCGACACCGTGAAGCTCAAGCTGCAAGCCATCCGCATCGGCGAACTGGGAATCGTGGCAATCCCGGCCGAGGTCTTCACCGAGATTGGCCTGGAGATCAAACGTCGCAGCCCGTTGAAGCCGACCTTCACGATCGCGCTCGCGAATGGTTGGAACGGTTACCTGCCAACTCCGCGGCAACACGAACTCGCTGGCTACGAAACCTGGCGCGCACGCTCCAGCTATCTGGAAGTCGGTGCGTCGGCGAAGATTGTCGAGACGGTGCTGAAGTTGCTGAACGAAGTCGCTACGGAGCGGTGAGACGCTGCCTGCGAAGTGCGGTTAAACAGCACAGCTGCACCGCAACCCAATGTAGAGTGGGACAAGCTCGCTTCGAGCGTCGGCCCACTGCAGACTCCTGTAACGGTTTTTGGTGGGCCGGCGCTCGAAGCGAGCTTGTCCTACCCTACGAAAAACGCGCAGTCCGGCAAGAAGGATCCCCAGCGGGTATCGCTGAGCAATTAGCTGACGTCCGGCACAAAACTGTCATCCACCGGGAAGAACTCATCAATTTCGTCTTCGTCTGCGAACACGTCATCCTCGCCATCGTCGTCGGCGCCGGCCCCATTGCCGCCGACTAGGATGTCGTCACCATTCTGGCCATCGAGCGTATCGCGATCCCCTTCGCCGATGCAGACGTCGTCGCCATCGCCGCCCAGGATGCTGTCGTTTCCGTCGCCGCCCAGGAGTTGGTCGTCCTCGGTGCCACCGATCAGGACGTCATTGCCATCTTGTCCGTTAATTGAATCGATGCCGGCCATGCCAAAGATGGTGTCGTCGCCGTCATTGCCGCCGACGGTGTCATTGCCGGCTCCGGCATTGATGTAGTCGTCTCCCTCACCTCCACGGATCAGATCCGCGCCTCCGTCACCGTAGATCGTGTCGTTGTAGTTCGATGAACTCTCGTTGCCGCCGTCGCCGTCGATGATGTCATTGCCTGTGGAGGCCAAGATACTGTCGTTACCGTCGCCGCCGATCAGCGAATCGTCGCCACCGAAGCCTTCCAGCGTGTCGTTGTCATCGCCGCCGGTGAGTGTGTCGTTGCCGTTCTGGCCACGCAGCCGATCGTTCCCGGTCCCGCCATCCAGATCGCCATGCCCGTTACCGCCGAACAGCGAGTCGTTCCCATCATCGCCAGTCAGAATATCGTCACCAGCCATTCCGTTGACGTTGTCTTTTCCCAAGCCACCAGAGAGCGTGTCATTGCCATCGCCGCCATTGAGTGTGTCGTTCAGATCGCTGCCAAGCACGAAGTCATGGCCTCCACTCAACGTGACGGAGACACCCAGATTCTTCGAGGCCAGGAACGAGAAGCCGGCGTCTACTCCGCTGAGATCGATGACGTTGTCGAAACTCCCACTGCAGTTGACCTTCAAGGATTTGACCTTGGAGGCCAGCGTATTCTGGGAGATCCCATCGACCGTAACTTTACCGGCACCATCGACACCGATCGACACGCTGTCGGCACCCGTCAGAGTGACAACAAAGACCAGCGAATCGGTGATATTGATCGTGGGAACAATTCGCGGTTCCAGGACTTCGGCGAAGATCGAACGGTTTGCCATAGGGCGAACTCGGCTTGCGCCCCGCGATGACCAACGACCAAGCCAATTCAGAATCCGCATGATGTCCCCTCTTGAAGTCTGTGCCAGAACCGCGACGAACGATGATTTCTTGTCGCGGTCGAGGCTGCGTTGAGGGGCTGCATTGTCAATCTGATGGTTCTTACGTCCGTGATCCCGCGACTGCTTCGAGGCCGAGTAGTTGGCTCATGCGGACAATGCAGGTCATGTCGATTGCACCTCGCGAGTTGGTTGTCAGAGCGTATTGGCGAGCGGGGCGGCGCCAGTCCCGCGGTACGGTTGCATCCGCCAGAACACTTGGGGCTGACGCTGCCCCGCTCGCCTGATTTGTTCCTGGCCGGGAGAGTTCGGCCGGCGCAACAAAAAAGGGACAGGCGAAATCGCCTGTCCCAGTTGAGAAACACAGTAGATCGAACGAACTATGGCTTGTTGACCAGAGCGGTCCAGCCAATGTTCGCACCGACAACTAGGTTGGAAGTCTCATTGATCTCGCTGGGGAAACCGATCACCAAGTCGCCCGGATTTGCGACTCCGTCGGCCCCGCCACTGCCGCCCAGGACCGTGTCGGAACTACCATTGCCGTTAACGGTATCGATGCCGAGCTGACCAGCGATGATATCGTTTCCTGCTCCCCCGCTCAGGCTGTCGTTGCCGTCGCCACCCAGCATGGTGTCGTTGCCGGCATTGCCAGCGAGGACGTCGTTGCCGTCGCCGCCGTCGATCCTGTCGTTGCCATTCCCGCCACTGATCACGTCATCGCCGTCATTGCCGCCGATGATATCGTTGCCATCACCGCCGTTGATCGAATCATCGCCGTCGTCGCCTTGAATGACATCTAAACCGGCACCGCCGTCAATCGTGTCGTTTCCGTCGGCTCCAGAGTTTGTGTCTCCATTACCACCACGCACGACGTCATCACCTTTACCCGCGATGATGTTGTCGTTGCCATTGCCACCGGTGATGGAGTCGTTGCCGTCCGAACCGTCGATGCGATCATCATCGGTGGTCACCGTCGCTCCGACATTGCCATTGATCACATCGTCACCGATTTGGCCCTTGAGATTGTCGTTGCCATCGCCGCCGTCGAGGTTGTCGTTGCCAGCACCACCCAGCAGCGTGTCATCGCCTTCGTCACCGGTGAGGATGTCATTACCGTCCTCGCCATTCAGGACATCGCTGCCTTCGCCACCGTTGATGACGTCGTCGCCGCGACCGCCGAAGAGAACTTCGTTGACCGAGGTGAGGTCCGATCCAGTGATCACGTCAGCGCCGCCACCCGCTTTGACCGTCAGACTCGACAGCAGCACGTAGGCGTCTTGGTCCATGCCACTCAGGTCGATCACGTTGATGGCCGAGCTGCTCGTCGCCTTGATGGTCAAAGACTGCACGAAGTTGGTATCGACCAACGGGTAAACCGTTGGGACGGCTTCATCGGACGGGGTGACACCGTCGTAAACTCGTGTCGCGCCATTGATGACCAGTTGAAGGCTTACAATCCCATCACCATTGTTATCTGTCGCTTCTTGAGACACTGCGACGCTTTCATCTGCAGTGATCACAATCGCGACAGTCGACGTGCCGGTAAGATTGACGGTCGGAACAGTACGGCGTTCCAACATTTCGACGGCCGCAACGTTGTTGGAACGACGTGACCGACGGATTCGACGAGACATTGAGCGAGTCCAGTTTGGGAACAGCATGTTCAATCTCCGAGGGGGAAGCTGTGGGAGCCGGGATGGCGAATTCCGACCACGTCTTGCCGCTCGCGTCGTGGATCGGGAGGAAAAGCCTAGTGAGCAATCGACCGATGGCAACGTGAAGTCTTCGACAATTTCGAACTTCGGCGAGGGCCAGCCGAAAGCAAGCAACAGACTCAATGTTTGCTCCAACCGAGCTTGTCCTAACGATCGCGTAAACTCTGCCGATCGTGAATCCCGCAGTGATGGTAGCTGGCTTGCGCCCCCCGTCAGTTCGACAGAATCAGACCGATGTGCTGCCGACGCGACTATTCATGCGCGTCGCGGGCAATCAACTCATGTGATGACGCGCGATGCTCGACAGCCATCGCGAGGTTCGACCCGCTCGCCAAATCACTGAACTACTGGTCCTCGTCCTCCAGATCATCGTCTTGAAAATCCGGGTGCAGGGGGTCGTCGGGCGAGAAAAAGAAATCGCCCAGCCCCATCGGGACGACATTGCCTCCTAGCGTTGATCGCTTCCGTTCGGCCAGGTCTTTCAGATCGAGAGCCTCTTCCCCCAGGCAGCGATGCAAACTCTCGCGCCATGCCGCGTCTTTGCTCAGCGGATGTGTGGGATCCTGGAACGCGCGTTTGATCGCATATCGCAACACATTGATGCCGTCGCGCGTGGAAAAGTCGAGCTTCAACTCGTGCGCCTGTTGCAAGAACTCAACCGTCAGGTTGAGCATCTCGTCGTCGGCGAAAGGCAGGTGATATTTCAAGATCGCCAATTCGTCCTCGCGAGCCGGGTGACTCAATTCCAACGTCGGCTGCAGACGGCTGAGGATGTAATCGGGAATCTCAAACGTCGATTCGTCGTCGTTCATCGTCACCGCGCAGCGAAAGTTGCGGTGAGCGGGAATCGTGATCCCGGCAACGATCGACTCGACATAGCGGCGATGATCGAGCAACGCGGCGAGGCTCGCCCACGACTTCTCGTTCATCCGGTTGCCTTCATCGAGCAGACAGATCCCGCCCATGATCATCGCCGTCACCAGTGGCGAGGCGTGGTAGACGATCTTGCCGCTCTCGGCCAGCACCGGTGTGACCAGCAAATCCTCCGGCCGCGTGTCGGCCGTGCATTGATAGATGTAGAGCGGCTGCTTCCGCAGATGTGCTCCGGCGATGCCCAGCGTGGTCTTGCCGATCCCCGGTGCTCCGACCAATCGCGGCGTCAGCGGCAAGTCCACGTCATCGACCACCAGCCAACACGCCAGCAACTGCTTGAGCACTTCTCCCTGTCCGATCCATTGAGCCACGGTGGGGTCCGGCTCGGATAGGAATAATCGCACGCCCCCAATTTCTACAGACTTCGCCATCGAACCGGATGTCCTTTCACGAACGAACTCGGCGAGCGGGGCGGCGTCAGCCCCCCAGTGAGTTTGCGACGTCATCGGCGGGCTGACGCCGCCTCGCTCGCCTGATTGTTTTCTTGTTGGCTCCAAGAGTCACGACGGCAAGATGTATCGCGAGTCCTTCGTGAAGTCACTCGCGTCGTGCGTTCCCCGGATTACCGCAACGGACTGTGCTTCACCCGTTTGCCAAGAGATGACTAGAATCCCGCCCCACTCGCGGAACCGGATTTCGCGGGCTGTTCACGAAACGATTTCACCGGCCGCGGGATGGGCCGGTCTCACGAGCCACATGGAAGCACTCCCAAGATGACGCATTTTTTTGACAAGCGCGACCGGTGGGGAAACGGCCTTTCCCTCTGGATTCTGCTGGGTTGCTTGTTCATCACACCGCTCTGTGCCTACTCGCTGCGGCACACCCACGTCGAAAACGACATCGAGCATTGGCTGCCGGACACGAATCCGAACGCCGTCACGCTCAAGTGGTCGATGCGGCAATTCGGAACCGACGCTGGCGAAAACATCCTCGTCTCGTGGGACGACAGCAGCTTGTCCGATCCCCGCATCCAGAAGCTCGCCGAGCAACTCGAAGGGAAACCGGACGAGCAAGGTGTTCGCCGAGGCGGGCTGAAGCAGGTCGCGCGAGTGGTGACTCCGCGCGATGTCCTGGCTCGAATGGTCGAACACGACGTCGATCGCGACGAGGCTATTCGGCGATTGAAGGGAGTGCTCGTCGGCACGGGAGCTATCAAGGTGCGACTGACCGACGCAGGCCGCCAGCGTCAAAAAGAGATCCAGCGCGAATTGGTCGCGAAGGCCAAGCAGGAACTCGGACTCGAACTGCAAATCCTTCCGGCGTTCCAAGAGTTTGAACTGCCCGCCGACGACGCGGTCGTGGCGGAGAGTGCCGCTGAGACCGTCGCCGTCGAATCGACCGCCACGGAATCGTCCGATGCTGAGGCCGCGGCGGAACCCATCGTCTTCGATCCCATTCCGGCGCACGATTTCCAAATCCGCTGGAAGGGAATGCTGTTTGGTGCCACCGCTCCGAAGTTGCGCGAATTGGCGCTGAGTCTGAAAGGAAGTCCGACGGCGACCGATCCCGACGGGATGCCGCTTGTGGCTGATTGCTTTCAGATCTTGGGTTCGCCCGTGGCCATCTCGGTGGCGCTCAGTGAAGCGGGCGAGGCAGAGAAATCCGTCTCGATGAAGCTGGTACGCGATGCCGCGATCGCGGTCGGGGTGAAACCGGAGCAACTGCATCTGGGTGGTCGGCCCGTCGCCGCGACCGCTCTGAATGAAAGCGTCAAAGGGGCCGTCTGGAATAAGTCCGCGAAGCTGAGCCGCTTTTGGGAACGCTCCATTATCGGCATGTCGGGACTGGTAGGGGTCTTGGTCGCCTTCACGATGTTGCGCAGCATCAAGCTGTCGCTGCTGGTGTTGTTCGTTTCGTACTTCACGGTGTTCGTGACTCTCTCGCTTGTCCCCGCCACGGGGGGCAGCATGAACATGGTCATGGTCCTGATGCCGACGTTCTTACTAGTCGTCGTCATGTCGGGAGCGATTCATGTCGCGCATTACTGGCGTCACTCAGCCTATCACGACATGTCCTCAGCGATCGTTGAATCCTCGAAGATGGCCGCCGAGCCTTGCGTTATCGCGACGATCACGACCGCGATCGGCGTGCTGTCACTGCTGACCAGCGAACTGCGGCCGGTTCGCGAATTCGGCATCTATTCCGCCATCGGTGCGCTGATCGGATTGGGAGCCGTTCTGTACTTGCTGCCGACGATGATCTCACTGGTCCCGTTCAAACCACCCAAGCCGCAAGAAGTGGATTCCACAAAGTGGGAGAACTTCGGCCGCTGGTGTTGCATCAAGCGACACTGGATCGTGTGGGGCTACACCGCCGCGACGGTCGTTTGTTGCTTGGGACTGACTCGCTTCCAGACCGAGACGAAGGTCATCCGCTACTTCCCGCCGGACGCGCCAGTCGTGAAGGACTATTGGTTCTTGGAAGAGAACATCGTCGGCATCGTGCCGGTTGATCTCATCATCCGTTTTGATCGTGACAGTCAGTCGCAACTGAACTTTCTCGATCGCCAGGAAGTGGTCCGTGCGATCGAGAACCGCATGCGTGAACATTCGGAGATCAGCGGAGCCGTCGCCCTGCCGGACTTCCGGCCGATCTCAAACAAGCCCGCCGACGATGCCGGCCTGGGAGCAAAGATCGCCTACAACCGCAAAGCCACCGAGACACAACGTCGACTCCGCGATGGCGAGGTCTCCGGTGCCAAGCCGTTCTATTCTTTCGCCAAGCAATCCGGCGACCTGAGCAAACCGGGCGATGCGAAGCTCAATCAACCCGATAACGAACTGTGGCGCATCACCGCGCAGTGCTTCATCATGACCGACACGAACTTTGCCGACTTGATCAAGGATGTGGACGGCATCGCGCGGTCAGTGCTGCGGATGCACGCCGGTACGCAACACGTCGTGACCGGCATGGTTCCCGTCTTCATGCAGACGCAGCGTGCGCTGCTCGACAGCCAGGTCAACAGCTTTGGCGTCGCCTATCTGACGGTCGCCATCGTGATGATCTTCACCGTGCGAAACATCCTGGCGGGCTTCCTGACGATGCTGCCCAACGTGTACCCGATCGGGCAGATCTTCGGCCTGATTTCGTTTGCTGGCATTCCCGTCGATATCGGGACCATGATGACTGCCGCGATCGCGATGGGAATCGGCGTCGACGGTACACTGCACAAGCTGACGTGGTTCAGGAAAGGGATCGCTGACGGCAAGAGCCGGATCGATTCGATTGCGCTGGCGGTCGGTCATAGCGGCCCGGCGATTTGGGAAACTTCCGCGGTACTCGCCCTGGGCATGTTGATGCTGTATCCGTCTGAGCTATTGCTCGTCAGCCGCTTCGGCTGGCTGATGGCGGCGATCATCGCAGTGGCGGTCGCCGGTGACATCGTCTTCCTGCCTGCCCTGCTGGGCGGGACGTTGGGGACGCTCCTCATCAATGGCGTGAAGCGTCAGCAGGAAGTCGCTGAAGCGAAAGCCGCGAAGAATTCGGTTGTGCCGCAGTCGCATCTAGGGATGAGTCACGTGACGACGCCTCGCTCAAACGTCGATCCCGGGCAAGGGGGATAGACCGGAGGCGGGATGGAAGACCTCTGAGGCCGCCCAGCTCGACTGTTTCAGCCCTAGCTCGCGGCGGCCATTGGCAAGCCGATGCGGAAGCCGCCTTGCTGAAAGAAGACGCTCAGCTTCGAGAGGCTGTCCACCAAGTCGCGCAGGAAGCGATCGGAGACCTGGCTCAGCTCATGTAGCACGAGGTCGCCGGCGATGAATTCAAGAGCATCGGCGAGATTGGCCGCGTCTTCGTCGCTGACCATCAGATGATGGAAGCAGTCGTCGTAGAGTTCGCGCGGGTGTTTGGGCCGCCAGCCATTGTCTTGAGCCCAATCGAGCAGATCCACCCAGAGGGCGCTCTCGATGGTGTAACAGTCTTGCGGTCCTTGCAAGCGGATACAGGTCACAGCACACCTCCTTATGTTGCTGATCATTCCGCAATGCACACGGCCACAGACGACCGCGTGCGAAGGGCGGCATGGTCGCAGGCCAGCCAGCGTGCGCCAACCGTCCCCGGGATAGAAACACTCCGGGACGGTTACGCGCAAACTTCCGGACGAAGTCACAAGGCACACTTGAGAATCAACTCAGACGAGTAATCCGATTAGAAGTCGTTGACAGACTTCGTGGTCTCGACCACCGACTTGATCGTCGGCGACACGTTGCCGCGGACATCGCCGTTGGTGCTGCTGTAAGCCCAACCGTGCTGGCCCGAGCCGTCATAGTCGCTCGACGCTAACGCACCGTTGACGACCTTCACATCACGAGAGTTGTTGTAGTTGTTCGGCGGCAATTGGCCGAGAACGTACGGTCCCAAGTTGCCGGCTGGATCGACCGTGCCGGCCAACAGCGTTTTCTTCGTCATCTGGTCCACAAACAAGGCGGCGTCCGTGGTGCCATCGGAGGGAAGCTTGCCGTCGTGCTGGAACTTGTACAGCGACACTTGGTGGCGAATTATTTGCAGATTCTGCACCAGTCCGCTTTCTTTCGCGTCCTTCTGTGCGGCGCTGAATTGTGGCAGGACCGTGGCGGCCAAAATGCCGAGGATGACAACCACGATCAGAATTTCAACCAGCGTAAAGCCAGTCCGACGGGAACGTTGACCAAGATTGATTTGCATGCTCCTAAATCCGGGGTTTGTAAAAAGTGGCCCAAGGGAACCGGTCGCCTCGACGATTGGCGAGCAACACATTTGCCCGCCTTAAAGGCTCTCACCTGGAACCCCCAAATCGGGGCGTTCCTGGTGCAAGCCAAACCTAGGTCGAGGTCCGTGTCCGTCAAAAAAGGTTTTTGTTTCTTGAGTCACTCAACCGGCGTACATGTCAACTTGCGAGGGTGCTACCAGTCGCATGGGGCTTGCCGGTTGTGTCGGCCTCCGCAGACTAGGGACAGGTAACTCATGGTTCAGCGGCGTCAAAAGCGGGGAAATCACGAGTGGCCGTGCGTCATCGTCGGTGCCGGAGCGGCGGGAATCGGCGTCGCGCGGGCGTTGCAGGAAGTGGGCGTTGAAGCGGTGATCCTTGAACGGCTCGAAATCGGCGGTTCCTTTCGCCGCTGGCCGAACGAGATGCGGTTCATCACGCCGTCATTTCCGTCGAACTCGTTTGGCACGCTGGATCTCAATAGCGTGGCCATCGGCACGTCTCCCGCCTTCACACTGGAATGCGAACACCCGACCGGAAAGCAGTACGCGGACTATCTAACGTCGGTGGTCGAGTACTTTCATCTGCCAGTGCAGACCGGCATCGACGTGAAATCACTATCGCCGCTCGCCGGCGGAGGCTTTGAACTCGAAACCTCATCGGGACGTCTCAAAGCAAGCACGGTCATCTGGGCGGCGGGTGAGTTTCAATATCCAAGATTGCGTCCCTTTCACGGTGCCGAGCACGCCGTTCACAACAGCCGCGTGAAGTCCTGGAAGCGACTGGCCGGCGATGACTTCATCGTCATTGGCGGTTACGAGAGCGGCATCGACGCCGCCGTGCATCTGGCAAATGCCGGCAAGCGGGTCCGCGTGCTTGAACGCAACTCGATCTGGTCGAGCGACGCCAGCGATCCGAGCATCACGCTGTCGCCATTCACCTGGGACCGTCTCATGGAGACTCCCGACGGACGCATCGAGATGATCGACGAAGTCGAAATCGAACGCATCGAAAAGCAACGGGGAGGCTTCGCAGTGATCGACGTTGCCGGCGAACGCTGGCTGACCAAGCGACGGCCGATTCTGGCGACCGGTTTTGAAGGGAGCCCGGCGTTGATTCGGGATCTCTTTGACTGGCGCGACGACGGTTTTCCATTGTTGAGCTCGGTCGATGAATCAACGCGTGCACCGGGGTTGTTCCTGGTCGGTTCGCTGGTACGGCACGAACGCTTGGTGTTCTGCTTCATCTACAAATTTCGGCAACGCTTCGGTGTCGTCGCCAACACGATCGGCCAGCGATTAGGCCACGACACAGCCCCCTTGCAGAAGTACCGCTTCTGGGGCATGTATCTGGACGACCTCACCTGCTGTGGCAGCGAGTGCGTCTGCTAAGTAGACCGGTCGCTCCGTGACCGGAACGTTTGAGTCACGGAGTGACTCGTCTACTTTGTTCTGCAATTGGCTTATCGCGAATTCAGCTTCACTCCGGGACCGACGTAGTGCTGACCGAAGCGGTTGGCGAGGAACAGATCGAAGTCAACCTGCTCCTGCTTCACAAAGCCGGTCGTCGGCAAGTGCCCGTGAACGTGCAGATCGAGCACCGCGCAGATCGAAGCGGCCGTAGTGATTTGGATCGCCGACCAAACTTCATCGCCGTGCTGCTTGTGGTAGATCTTGCGAGCGTCCCATAGCTGCACCATCTGCCCATCGCGTTGGCCGGTCGCGGTGCAGAACACGACCACTACGTCTTGCAACGTTCGCGGCACGGCGTTCTCCAAGATTTCTTTGAGCAACTGCCGACGATCGCGCAGCCGCAGTTCATCCAACAGGAACAGCATTCGGTCGCGATGGCCGAGGTAGCGGATCGTCTTGTAATTCAGCTCGCGCAACCGATCCTGAAACGTCTCGCACAGCGTGCCGAGCCCACCGGAGGTCGAGAACGCTTCGTACTCGACGCCGTCGATCGAGAGGTGTTCGAGTCCTTCGAGCGGCCAGAACTCTTGTCGTTGTCCTTGGTGGATCACGTCGCAGGGATTGCAGTACTCGTTAATGAGTCCGTCGGTGGACCAGGTCAGGTTGTACTTCAGCGAGTTGGTCGGGAACTCCGGCAGCGCCCCGACTCGGAGAAACAGCGAATCGAGTTGTTCAAACTTGTGGGCCAAGTGATTCGCCACGATGCCAACGAAGCCAGGAGCCAGCCCGCATTGCGGCACAAAAATTTGGCCAGGCCGAGCGGCTCCCGACAACGTGCGGACCACGCGTGTCGTTTCGACGTCTTCGGTCAGATCGAAGTAACTAATGCCTGCCGCCAGCGCGGCGCGAGCGACTCGTGGATTCAGCGCAAAGGTCAATGCAGAGATCACCGCCGCTTGATCGTTCATCGCGGCTGCGAGGTCCGCTTCGTTCGACGCATCAACGACCAATGTCTCGACGTCGAGCTTCGTCTTCAGCCGATCGAGTGCCGCGGCATCAGTGTCGCCCACGCGGACTCGGTAATCACCAGATTGAGTCAGCAACGTGGCGATCATGCGCCCGATCGTGCCAGCTCCCAGCAGCAGAACATTGGTCATGTCGGATCCTTCCGCATTCGTAGGTCAGCCTTTCCAGGCTGACCAAATCGAGAAATCACGCTGTTTGGCCGTTTGGGTCAGGCTGGAAAGCCTGACCTACGAAACGTGCCGCAAGAACGAGATGCGGCCAGTCAGCACCCACTCGACGACGAAGATGTTGCCGGCTTTGTCGAAGCAGGCGTCGTGCGGGTGAATGAACTTGCCATTTGGCCACAACGTTCGATCGACGCGGACCGGAAACTTGCCGTCGCCGAGCACGGTCTTCGTCCATTCGGGATCGTAGCCCAGATGCGTGATGACCTTGTTGTTCTTGTCGAACAGCGACACGCGCGCGTGCAGATCGGGGACGAGCAGCACGTCGCCACGAATGTCGAAGTGAGCTGGGAAGCTGACCGGCGAATTGAGCGCCGTTGCATCTGAGGTCATGCCTGGATTGCCGTCTTTGTCCTGCGAGACGAATCCAATGTGCTTGCCATCGAGCGTCAGGTACTGCAAACGCGCATTCGCTCGATCGGCCACGATCAGCGACGGCTGACGGCCGGGTCTGTTATCGAGCCACTGACCGTGCGGAGTCTTGAACTGTCCTGGTTCGGAGCCGTTCCCACCGAACGTCCGCACCCACTTGGCCTCTTTGTCGAACTGATGAATCCAATGCGAGCCGTATCCGTCGCCGATGTAGAAGCCACCGTCGGGTGAAAAGGCGATGTTTGTCGGGCTGTAGGGCGTCTTCGGATCGTCGTACTTCCCGGTTTCGAGCAGCCGTTCTTTCTTCCAGACGATCTCCCCTTTGAGCGTGGTCTTCGTGACGAGGCTCGTTCGCGTCGAGCAGAGATAAAGGAACTCCTCGCTGCCCTCTTTGCGAATGTCGATGCCGTGTCCGCCGGTGTGATACTCCTTACCGAACGAGCGGACGAATTTCCCGCTAGGGTCGAAGACAACAACGGCATCGAGTGGTTGCGGCACATGCGAGCGATGCGTGATGTAGACCAATCCGGCCTCATCGACGGCGACTCCGTGTGTCTCGCCCCATTGGATGTGATCGGGAGTCTCGCCCCAATTGTGTGAGACGACTTCGTATTGAAAGGCTCCCGATCCAAGCACCGGCGATTTGGTCCCGGCTTTGTCGGATGCATTCAAGATGATCGGGCTGACGCTGGCGGCGGCCGCGACCGCTCCCGCCGCGTGCAAGAAATTCCGTCGAGAAGTTTCAGGCGTGTCGGCCATCACAGATCCTTTCAAGCAAATGGAGACGCGGGGGACGATAGCCGTGTCCGAAAACGCCAGCAATCGAGAGATCGCCCTACCGTAACCGTCGCTTGAGGGAGCGAAGCTGGCATTCAACTCGATCGTAGCGGTCATCTTTCTGTCCGACATCTTTCTGTAAAAACTGTGTTGGTTGAACAGAAAAATGGGGGACAGAAAAATCCGCGACTCGATGAGGGCATTCCGTCGCGGTACGGTTTTGAGTTTGTCTCTATACACTCGGAGCCATGACGGCCACATCGCCTCTGATTCTGTTGCTCGCGGATGCGTTCTCGCTGCGCGGAACGAGCGCGTACACACTGCGGTTGGCCGAGCAATTGCCTCAGCACGACTTTCGGACGCGGATCATTTGCCCCTGCGCGCGAATGGTGACGCCCGACCGGCGTGGCGAACTGCCGATCCAAGAGTATCCGCATCTGCTCACGCCGCTTTGGGAACAGATCGTGCGTCGCTGGTTGCTGACGGATACCTGCGAAGATCCTCCCGCGCTGATTCATATTCAGTCGCGGCGGATGCTGCCGCTGGGAACCTGGCTGGCAAAGCGGATGGGCTGCTCGTTCGTGTTGACGGTGCATGACTTTTTGCAGCCGCGCGAACGGCTGCCGTTCTCGGCCACTTGGGGTGGCCACATCATTGCCGTTAGTGACGCTGTGCGAGTGGAACTGTTGCAGCGATCAAAGTTCCGTCCCGATTTGATCTCGGTCATTCACAGTGGAGTAGACGTTCCCGCCGAGCCACCGCGACCGGTGCTCGAACTGAATCGCGTGCCGGTGATTGGGACTGCCGGGCCGCTCGAAGCGGTCAAAGGCTTTCCGTATTTCTTGGGAGCCGCCCAGCGCGTGGCCGCCGCCGACATCCCCGCCGAATTCCTCGTCGCCGGTGCCGGCCCGGAAGAAGCGAACCTGCGTCGGCTCGCTCGCGAACTCGAAATCGCCGATCGAGTCACCTTCGTTCCCAACGTGCTCGACCTTACGTCGTCGCTGACCGCGATGGACATCTTCTGTCTCCCTTCGCTGAGACAAGGACTCGGCACACTGATGCTCGAAGCGATGTCGCTGAGCCGCCCCGTGATTGCCAGCGATGTCGATGGTGTGGACTCAGTCGTGAGCGACAACGAAACCGGATTACTGGTGCCGCCATCGAACAGCGAGGCCCTCGCCCAACGCATGCTCGAACTCCTCCGCGACCCGTTCCGAGCACGCCGGCTCGCCGACGCCGCGCGAGAACATGTGCGCCGAGACTTCAGCGTGGCACGCATGGCTCAACAAACCGTTGAGGTGTATCGCAGCGTGCTCGGCGATCGTGCCGCCGTCGCTTAACCTGGATCGCCCCACCCCTTTCAAGGTCTTTGATAAGTGCTACAAACGGTTCGATGACAGGGAATTGTCACGTTTCGGGAGGGCACAAGGATGTTGCCAAGTGGGGTCTTGGACAAGTTTATTGAGCGGTGTCCGGCGGCGGTGATGGTGCG